>CAYZRD010000009.1:0-12413 GCA_964480015.1 uncultured Candidatus Saccharibacteria bacterium | reverse complement strand
ATGCGGTTTTAAATTACTGCGGAATTCCAAAAGAACCGGAACCGCATAACGCTCTAACCGGCGCTCTTTCGCACGCCGAAGTCGCGTCGCGGCTTTTGTACGATAAAAAACTTTTACCTGAATTTGAACGATACGACATCCCGTGGCAAAATCCGGCCTGATGGCAGGATAAAACACAAAACACTGGAACCAGAACACAACTAAAGCACAAACACACAATCATCAAGGCACAAAGACAGGGTTGTATTTTGAGTTTTGAAAGTTCGGTTTTGTCTGGACTTTGCGCAGTCTGTGCTTTGTGTTTTGCGCATTGTTCCACTTTGTTGCCTTTCACCTTTAAACTTTAAACTTTATACTAAATAGGTGATCCGGAACGTTTTTAAATCGAAGGACTTTGCTTGTGACCCGAACGACACGAGCGCGTACTGCCGCGTCATCAACGAGCTCCTTGACCCAAATGGCGACGCAATCGAGAGTTGGCGCGTTTTCCGCATTATGGCCGAATTCGTGGACGGCTTTGAACTGCTTCGCAAATATGGCCTCGCGGCCACTTTCTGGGGTAGTGCTCGATTTGAGCCGGGCGATTCCTACTACAACGAAGCCGAAGAATTGGCCGAGAAACTTGCTAAAAAAGGTTTCGCCATCATCACCGGCGGCGGCCCGGGCATCATGGAGGCCGGCAACGTCGGTGCTTTCAAAGTCGGCGGAAAATCCATCGGACTGAATATTGACCTGCCAATGGAGCAGAAACCCAATCGCTACACAACGGACTCGGAAAGCTTTCACTTCTTTTTTTCGCGCAAAGTGATGCTCGCTTACGCTTCCGAAGTCTATGTTTATTTTCCGGGCGGTTTCGGCACCCTTGACGAATTTTTTGAAATAATCACACTCATACAAACCCAAAAAATCGAGCCTTTGCCGGTCGTACTTTACGGAAAAGAATTTTGGCAGCCTCTTCTTTCATGGTTTGAAAAAGAGCTGCTCAAAAAATACAAAACCATTGACAAAAAGGATTTGGAAATGTTCCACGTTGTTGATTCAGTCGACGAGGCGCTTAATTACATATTGAAAAATGTAAAGCCGAGCGGCGCGCATCGCGATATCAAGCAAAAAATCCTCAAATGAAGTCATGTCTCCCCGAGAAATTCTGAATAATTTTGACATCGAACATCTGCCTGATTTGGACATAGCCGTGCTCGGCGCGCTTGAGTTGTTGTATGAACGCGCATTGCCGGACACCACCGCGCCTTTCAGACGCCCGCTCATTGTCGGCAGTGGCAACGCCGAGGCGGTAGGAAGGATAATGTTTGAAAATAACGACTCTGTGTTTGCCGACGAGTCTGGAGTCGAACAAGCCGTAAACAAGTCGTCAGGAATTGACGGCGCAATCGTCATTTCCGCCTCCGGCGGCAAGCACGCAGTTGGCGTTGCGAAATTTTTGAAAGAGCAGGGAATAGAGACCATGCTTTTTACTAATAACGAGAATGCGCCGGCCAAAAATTTTGTTGCCGCAAAGAGCGTTCGTGTGTTCCCAAAAAACCGCGAACCCTACACCTATAACACCTCGACATACCTTTCAATGATTCTTGCGGATACCGGCGAATCGGTTGAGGCAATTTTGGAGCATCTAAAAGAAAACGTGACGCCGAAATTGTCGCGACGCCACCTTGGTTCTTTTGGCGCTTTTACTCTCATAGTGCCGCCGGGATTTCGCGAAATCCGGGCGATGTTCCGAACCAAATTTGACGAATTGTTCGGGCCGTACGTTAACGGCCGGGTATTTACAAGCGAAGAAATCAAGCACGCCAAAACCGTTGTGACCTCAGGTGATGAACTGTTTATCGGCATAGGAATCACCAATGACAGCTTCGGACTGCCTAAAAATCGTCTTGATCTGCCCCTGCCGGAGAATGCCGGTTACGGCGCCGTAATGGCTGTCGGTTATTACGTGATTGGCAAAATTCAGCACGCTCATTCGCCCTACTTTAAAAACAACATAGTAAAATACACAGAAGAAGCGAGCAAAATTTTTGGGGAGGAAATTAAGCCGATTGTAGAGTGATATGTCTTATATTCTTTTTGATATTGGCGGTACAAATACGAGAATCGCTGTTACTGAAGATTTAAAAAAGTTCGGTGAACCAGTAAAATTTAAGACCCCGGTTTCCTTTAAGGAAGGAGTGGAAAAAATAGTCGAGACGGCTAAAAAACTCGCTTCCGGTGAAATCCGCGGTATGTGCGGCGGTGTGCGTGGACTTCTCTCCGAAGACAGAAGTATGATTGCGGACGACCGAGTGCTAACTAAATGGATTGAAGAACCGCTTAAGGAGGCTTTGGAGAAGAAGTTGAAAACTAAAATTGTTCTTGAAAATGACGCCGCCATTGCGGGTTTGGGCGAAGCAGTCTACGGAGCGGGGAAGGGGGCGGATATTGTTGTGTACCACACCATTTCAACCGGCGTCGGCGGAGTGAAAATTGAGCGTGGACGCATTGATGATTACAATCTCGGCTTTGAGCCCGGAAGACAAGTGTTGGACATAGATCGGACCATTCTTGGAGAAGATGTTTTGCCGACTCTTGAAAATTTGGTTTCCGGCGAGGCGATAGAGGAGAGAACCGGCTCGAAACCCTACGAAATTCCGCAAAGCGACGCGATTTGGGACCAGCTCGCTTATTATTTGGCGCATGGGCTTCGCAACACTGTGCTTTACTGGTCGCCGGATATGATAGTGCTCGGCGGTTCGATGATACTGGGGAATCCCCGCATTTTGCTTGATGACATTCGCCGCCACACCGAAGAAGCGCTGGGAGAGGAGGTGCCATGTCCGCTTATAAAAGATGGGGAGTTTCGCGACGAGGCGGGGCTTTACGGTGCGCTAGCATTGCTTAATCAACAAGATTAAAAAACCGAGGTCTAACCTCGGTTTAGTTGTCTTGACAGCGCGGTTAAATACTAGACAAACGAACATAATTTATCACCCCACTGTGTCATTTCAAATGCTTTTACGGCTTAAAATAAGGGTTTTTTATAAATTGACAAATAGCTTTACAATGGTGTAATTTGACTCAGGGCTTATTTTGTGCTATTATTGACAAGTAAGCGGCTTCGGCCGTTTTTTGGTTAACAGATAAGACAGTTGGCTTATTTTATCCACTTTTGTGACGGCGCTCATCGCACTTTCAGGAGCTTCAGCGATGACGCCAGCAGAGGTAGCCTACGGTACGATCACCGACAATCAACCGACCGAGATCCTTGTGGCGGAAGCTACAGATACCGAGTCGGCTGTGCGCGCGTACTTCAAAGACATTCCCATATTGGTTGAGGTGGCGCGCTGCGAGTCAACCTTCCGCCACACCTTGGCTGACGGTACGGTTCTCAAAGGCAAGCAAAACTCGTCCGACACCGGCGTAATGCAGATAAACAAGCGTTACCATGGCGCGAGAGCGGCAGAGCTCGGCCTTGATCTTGAGGACCTTTACGACAACATGGCTTACGCCAAATACCTTTACGAAAAGCAAGGTACTAAGCCATGGAAGGCCTCTTCGGCTTGTTGGGGAAAGACTATAGCCTATAACGGCTGATAAAACAAAAATCGCCTTGAGTTTGTCGAAGGCGATTTTTGTTTTATCAGCCGGTGCTAAAAATTTATTCCGAATGAAGACGACTAGCTTTTCGGCGCCAGTCTCCAACCGTCGCCGGGACCGTAAACGTAGACATAAAGAAGTCCGCCGATGATGGCAAGGTTCTTAAAGAGGTTTATGTCGTCAAGATCAAAGTGAAAAAATAGGATAGTGAGTAGCGTAAAACCACCAAGGGCCAAAACGGCTTTTTTGGTTTCATAACCGACCATCAAGGCCGCGCCGCCAATTATTTTGACAGCAACTACTGCCCAAGCTATAAGCATTGGCAGGGGAAGACCTTTAGCTTCAATCATTCCGGCAGCGCCGCTAACTCCGCCAAGGAGCAGGCCGGCGCCGGAGAACAAGAACAAAAGCCCCATAAGCATACGGCCGACTAACGCGCCGTGAGCTTTAAGTATCGCATCCATTTTTCTTTATAATTTTAGTAGTTATTAAATTAGGAGTTTCCTCCGCGCTTTTTAGTATACTAGGAAAATCATTTGGCTTCTATGAGTAAAAGCAGTATTGACAAAAACATTAAGGAGGCACCTTTTGTACCAAAGGAAGGGCAGGTGGACTTTAGCCACATCAGATGGTGTCCGGTCGTGAACTGTGTTGTTGTCTATAACCGCAAAGCCTTAATCGTCGAGAGAAACAAAGCCATGCGGCTTTACCCGGAATATTGGAATGGTATTTCCGGCTTTCTGGACGACCAAAAAAGTTTGGAAGAAAAAGTGAGGGAAGAATTATTGCAGGAAACCGGTCTAAAGGACTACGACATCAGTGCCATCCAACTGTGCGGTATTTTCGATCAAGAGGCGCGGGACATCGGTAAGACTTGGATTGTGCATGCGGTCAGAGTTGAGGTGACAACCGACAAGTTGACGTTTGATTGGGAATCACAGAATCACAAGTGGGTTACAAAAGCAGAAGCACTTGAACACAAACTCCTGCCGGGTTTTGAGGAAGTACTTGAAGCTGTGCTTAGTTAAGTATGAAAATCGGGTTTTTTGATTCGGGATTGGGAGGTTTGATCGTGATGAAAGCGGTCTCCAGGGCGTTGCCGGTCTATGACTACATTTATTACGGCGACACGAAGAACTTGCCTTATGGAGATAAGACCGAAGATGAGATATTCGAGCTGACAAAAACCGGAGTCAAAACACTATTCGATGAGGGTTGCGCCTTGGTCATTATCGCTTGCAACACCGCTTCGGCTGAAACTTTGAGAAAACTCCAGGACGACTTTTTGGTCAAAAAATACCCTGATCGTCGCATCCTTGGCGTTATCATCCCCACAATCGAAGAAATGATAGAAAACGGCGCAAAAAGAGCTCTGCTACTTGCCACCAGACGCACTGTCGAGTCCGGCAAGTATCCGATGGAACTCCACAAACATGAGGCCAAGAATGTAACTCTTTACGGCGTGGCCATGCCAGGGCTTGTTCCTCTCATAGAATCCGGCAAAAATGACGAGGCCTTGCAGCTAGCCGTAGCAGCCGTGAGCGAAGAAGAAAAACGGGTGGGGGAGGTGGATACCACTATTCTTGGTTGTACGCATTACGCTAAGCTAAAAGAGGGTTTGAGGCTGACATTTGGCTCCAGAATGAGGTTCATATCCCAGGATGGACTGATACCGAAGAAGCTGGCAAATTATCTAGAACGCCACCCTGAAATCGAAACAAGATTGACAAAAGGTGGCACTCGTGTCATTAAGCTAACCGAAAATAGGGAAGACTACGACCAGATCGTGGCAGAATTGCTCGGAGGAGCTCTAATAGATTAGAGTCATTTTTTAAGCGGGTGGAATTGCTTGTGTGTCTTTTCGGCGTATTTATCGGAAGCGTGGACGTATCTTGTCGTGGTATCAAGCGATTCGTGGCCGAGCAAAATCTGTATCGCCGCCGGGTTGGCGCCTTGTTCGGCCAGATATGTGGCGAAGCCGTGGCGTAGCGAGTGGGCGCTTGTCGGCACATTGATACCTAGGAGTTCGCGGTACTTTTTTATTTTCATTTGCAAATAATTTGGAGCTATGCGCTTGTTTTTTTCATCAGCGTTTCGCCCGCGTTTCGGTATGAATAAGTAGGGGAAGTCATCCGCGCGCAACTTCAGGTACGCATCGATGTGTTTTTTGGCCCTTTCGGTGAGGTAAATGAAACGCTGTTTTTTGCCCTTGCCCTGGATGAAAATACGGCCGGTATGGTCCAGTTGGCTCAATTTCAATCCCAGAAGCTCGGAAATGCGCATTCCGCTCGCAAAGAGCGTTTCGAGCATGGCGCGATTCCTTAAGGCCACAAATTTATCCTTCTCAAATTTCATCGGCGATTCTATGAGCGCGATTAATTCATTCAACTCGGCAACTTGACCGTGCTTTTTTTCCGCGCGCACAAGTTTAATTGCCGTTGGCGCGATCGGCGCTTCGAAATCCATGTCAATTAAATATGCAAAATAGCGACGAAGCGAGGATAACATTCGATTTACGGAACCGCTGGCGAGGCGCTCGTCAGGTGTGACTTTATTGAGCGTAGTTCTGCGGTCGTCAGAATTCAGATGGGCTTTAAACAGCTCAATAATATGCCTGTCAATCTCATTAAAAGTGATATGCGGCATTTCGGAAACCAAAAACTTGTCAAAGGTCAAAAGATCGCGTTTATAGGCATCGTGGGTCTTGGTGGAGTAATTGTTTGCCAATATCGAAGTCAAAAAGTGCGACACGTGGGGAAGCACACTAAACCTCGCGGTTTTTAATGTCTCCGATGTTTTAGCCTCAGATTTTTTATCAGATGTTTTGATAGGGCGGGGCATATTCTTAAGTATGAATCTTAAGTATAAACGGGCTGGAAGCCCTTATATATAATTGAGTATAATATCTCTAATACTCAATTACTATGGCAATATGTTGATATGTCAGACAATTTCAAATTCACTTAAATTTTTAAAGCCAAGTTCCAGCCTGCACTCAGTAAGCCGCATGATTGATTTGTGACAATTTTATTTCCTCCGCTCCGCGTCTGTATTTGGTTTTGTCACTACAATTTTTACACAGACTGCTTCTTGCTCCATTTGCTCCACTGGAGTAGGGAACTCCCCCTCCCTTGTTTTTATCGTCGGTTTTTTTAAACCACAAAACTTTTTATTACTTTTTTATTAGCCGGCTTAATTTATAACCCAAAACCCAGTTCCAGACTTTCAAGTTTTTGAAAATCCGAAACTGGGTTTTGAAGGGGTAAGTTCCAACAAGCACGTAGCTTGTTATCTACATAGTAACAACTATCAAATTACCGCAAGGGCTCTATCCACAGTTTGCTTCCGAAATGATGCATAAACTATGCTGCTGGTAAATAGTCAATAGGGTCGAGATAACCTTCAATGGCCGAAAACGGCGAAAGGGCCGCGCCGCAGTTGGTCACTGATTTAAACTGGTTGAATTTTTTAACTTCCACCGCATCGCTGACATACAAAGTAAAATGAAGATGCGGTCCGGTGGCATAGCCGGTGCGCCCGGTATATCCGATAATATCCCCAGTCGCGACCTTTTGTCCCGGTGACACGCCGATATGGCTTAGGTGAGCGTATAAAGTTGATAAACCGTTCGGGTGATCAATGAGCACCCATTGCCCCCAGGAATAGCATCCGGGCACGAGGTCGGTGTTGCCAATGTTGCGCACGGTGCCCGTCAGCGGCGCGAAAATCTTCGTGCCAACCGGTGCGCTTAGGTCTATGCCATTGTGCGCTTTGCCGTTGTAGGCTCCGGAAAGAGCAAACCGCGTATAGCCGAAATATTGCGTGATAACGACGTTATCAAGAGGCCAGCGGAAGACAGCCGTTCCCTTTTTCGGAATTGAATTCGGGTCAAGTATGTATTGCAGCTGCGACTCAATTTCTTGCACTTCTTTCAACAACTGCTCTCTTGCTGCCTTCTTTGCCTCAAGCTGCGCCTGATACTGTGCCTCTTCGTTCTTGGTGGCGCTAAGCAGTTCGCTTTTTTCCTTCCGGTTGCCCTCAAGGATGGCTTGTTGTCCGGAATATTGCTGTTTTAATGACATCAAATCATTTCTCTTTTCGGTTTCATCCGTCTTTTTGCCTTCCAAATCGTTCTTAAGAAATGTCAGTTCGTGGATCTTTGCTTGCATATTGCCGCGCACGGTCTCCAGGCCTTCAACTTCGTCCCAAAACTCCGCCAGGTTGTCGTGGCGCAGCAGCAATTCTATGAGATTGCTGTCATCGTTCATGTTTAAACTGCGAAGCATCTCACCAATCGCGGATTTGTTTACCGCTATTCCCCTCTCGACCTCCGCGATTTCAATGCCGAGTTTGTTGATGGTCAGGTCGGTACTGTCAATTTTGTTTTGAGTGTATTTGATATCGGCCAATACTTTTTGGCGCTCCAGGTTTAATTGGTCAATTGCTTTTTGCAAGGTATCCTTTTCCGCGCCCACTTCTTTTAGCGCGGCTTCAAAGCCCGCTATTTCTTTTTCTATTTCTTTAAGGCGCACGTTCCGTTCGCTAATTTTTGCCTGCAACTCCTCGGCGGTTTGCGCCTCGGCAAAACCGACGCCAAAAAACCAGCCTGGAATCAGGCATAAACCCAATAAGAACATTAACATCTGTCGTACGAAGGCCCTGCTATTCACCACCCAATTTTAACACGCGTTTTTAACGATAAATCAAGACAACGGAACACTTCCCAACCTAGGGCGTCGGATGTCCTAGGTTTAGGCTGTCTTAGATTCGCGGCTCTTAGAGCTGCTGGAAATCGCGTCTGTATCAAGTTTTTCTATCATCAAGTTTTACTATCACAGCCTGAATACGCTCCAGTGTAGACTCCCGCCCAATGATATAAGCAATCGTAAACGGGTCAGGTGAACGTTTCAGGCCGGTCAGGGCAACTCGCAGGGGCCAGAGCACCTCTCCCTTCCCTGTTTCTTCCACGTATGCCCACAAAGCTTCCTTAATAGAGTCTGGTGAAGAAAAATCGGCATCACTCAATATTTCACTGCATTTCGCTAAACGCGGTAAAGCCTCAGCCTCAGTATTGTCATTCTTCCATTTTAGCATTTCAAGCGCCAGCTTCGGTGTGGCAAAAGCAAAATCGTACTCCCCCGCTTCGGCGGCTTCAGTGAATTCCTTCCTAATGCCAATCCTCTCTCTAATAACAGGAAGCAATTTTCTCAATCTGTCCTCATTGAATTCCGGCAACTTTTTCAAGTGCGCGGGAAAATCTTGCTCCAGCATTTTAAGATAGTCGTTATCGGAAAGTCTTTGCAAATGTTCCTTGTTTACCCACAAAAACTTCTGTTTATCGAAAACCGCGCCGCTTTTTTGAATTCCATCCAAAGAAAACTGCTCGACCAGTTCGTCCATGGTATAAAAAATTTCTTGGTCAGTGCCCGGATTCCAACCGAGCAGCGCCAAGTAGTTTACGATTGCCGAAGGCAAAAATCCCTCATCCAGATATTCTTGAAGCGCGACGGCGCCATGCCGTTTCGATAATTTAGAGCGATCGGGAGCCAAAATAAGAGGCAAGTGGGCGTATATTGGCCGCGAAAACCCAAGCGCCTCTTGGATCAGAATTTGCCTCGGCGTATTGGATATATGATCCTCACCGCGGAGTACGTGCGTCACGCCCATTTCATAATCATCAACAACCACCGTAAAGTGGTAAAGGGCGTCGTCTATGGAGCGCGCCACCACCAAATCTCCGAGTTCGGTGGTGTCGAAAGTGATATCGCCTCGCACCAAATCGTTGAATGTAATCGCTTTGTTGGGATTTTTCAAACGAACCACCTCGACCATCTCCGCGGCGTCCTTCCTGCTCGGTTCTTTGGAGATGTAAAGGGTGCCGCGCTCTATTCCCGACTCCAGATACTTTTTATACACCTCTCCCCTTTCGGATTGACGCCAGATCGTATCATTCTCCCATTTAATGCCAAGCAGTTGCAATCCGGAAATTATTTCATCCTCGTATTCTTTACGGCTGCGCTCCTTGTCGGTGTCCTCGCTGCGAAAAAACATCTTGCCGCCCTCGTGTTTGGCGTACAAGTAGTTGAATAGCGCCGTCCTCGTTGTGCCGATGTGGAGATGTCCGGTCGGACTGGGAGGTATTCTCGTTACAACCATATCTTTACAAACTTTAAAACAAATGTTGTAAAAGTAAGGGGTTCGACCCCTTACTGCTTACTTTACTCGTGTTCTTTGCCAATGTCGATAAGCACGTCAGCCAAAGCATAAGCTCCGTTGCCAACCGTAAAGGCCTTGGCAGCTTGGCTCATCTTTTGATAAACGGCGCTGTCGGTGAGAATGCGCTCTATTTCCGCCACCAAAATATCATCACTTAAATTTTTTTCTTCAATTACGGTCGCGCCGCCGACGCGCGCGTAGGAATAGGCGTTGCTTCTTTGGTCTCGGCTCACATCCTCGGGAATCGGAATGATTATGGATGGTTTGCCGAGAAGAGCTATTTCAAAAATCGTAGTGCTGCCGGCTCGCGAAATGATAAGCGAAGCAGCTTGTTCCGCCGCGGCAAATTTTTCCTGCTCCAAATGTCCAAATACAAAATAGTTCAGCAGTAATTCCTTGTCGGTGATCAAGGCCGAAGCGTCATCCGTAACTTTATCCTCGTGTGCGTCGCCGGCTTGATGCAATATTGTGTATTTAGGCAAAAGTTTCGGTAGGGCCGCAAGCACGAAATTGTTGAGACGTTCCGCTCCAAGAGAACCGCCGGTGACCAAAATCACCGGTTTGTTCTTGGGTACGCCTATTACCAGGTGAGGATCGGGAAGCAAACTGAAGAAAGCCTGGCGTATGGGCATACCGACCAGCGCCACCTTTTCTTTCGGAAAGTGAGGGGCGACGTCATCGTGGGCAATGCCTATGTATCTCGCAAATCTGGCGGCAAAAGCGTTTGCCCTTCCCGGTACAGCGTCGGATTCGTGTATGACTATTGGTATCCGCAAAAGCCAGCCCGCCACAACGACCGGCACGCTGCCGTAACCGCCCTTGCTCATGATGACATCGGGGTAAATAAGATACAGTTTCCAAAAAGCTACGAAAATTCCGGCCAAGATTTTAAATTTGTCAGTAAAATTAAGAAATGAACGATACAACCGCACTTTTCCAGCCGGACAGTAAACAAATTTTATTCTGAGGTTCTGAAGCGCCTGTCGGTTGTAAGCTTCGGGACCCATGTAGTATAGCTCGACATCGGTGTTGAACTCGCGATCGCGCTCCCTTAACGCCTCCGCTATAGCGATAAGAGGATAGAAGTGTCCCCCACTGCCCGCGCCGACAAAAACCACTCTCATAAACAAATTTAAAACTTAAAATCAAAACTTAAGATACCGCAATCCATAAAGTCACTGCATCGCTGTCACTTTTTAATCACGCCCTTACATTATTGCATATTAAATCTTCGTTTTTTGGTATTTCGACACGTTTAAGACAATGCCGACCGATGCCAAAGTTGCCAGCAAAGCGGTTCCGCCGTGACTGATGAATGGAAGCGGCAAGCCGAGCATTGGGGCGAGCGCTACCATGGCGGCGATATTCAGAAACGACTGGATGGCGATGATGGTGATAAAACCGACCGCCAATAACATACCGAATTGATCTTTCGCGTGCGTGGCAATGCGGAAGCCCCTAAACACAAAAAAGGAAATCATCAATATCAATGCCAGTGAACCGATAAAGCCAAATTCTTCTGCAAAAACAGCGAAGATACTGTCGCCAATAGGCTCTGGCAGGTATTCGAACTTCTGAATGCTTTGCCCAAAACCGCGACCCGTGAGACCGCCAGAGCCGACCGCTATCAACGATTGTTGAACCTGGTAACCGGAACCCAGCGGATCGGAGGAAGGATCAAAAAAACTTACCAGCCGGTCCATCAGGTATGGCCTTACAAGCGCCAACAAGACGATCACGGCAGTAGCGATAAGTCCGAGAATAAAAACATCGCGCCACCTTCCTCCGGCCGTTATAAACATGGCGGCCGCCGCACCAGCCATTATGAAAAAAGTATCGGTGTCCGGTTGCAAAAGCATGATGACTCCGACAATGCCAACAATGACCGAAAAAGGAAAAGTACCCTGCCAAAACGTGGCGTTGTGTTTTTGCATTCCCGAAAGCCAAGTGGCCACATAAATTACAAAGCCAAGTTTCAAAAATTCCGCCGGCTGAAATGAAAAACCGCCGATTTCTATCCAGCGTAAAGCGCCCGCGTGCTCCATGCCGACTCCAGGTATAAACACGGCAAGCGTAAGCAGAATCGTAAAAAGGAATATGTAAAAAGCGTACTGCCTCCAGTTGCGATAATAGATATGACTGGCTATAAACATCGCCGACAGACCGCCAATAATTCCAAAAAACACCTGATTAAAGGCGACGCTGGAGAAGCTGGCGCCGTCGCGCGCAAGGAGGCCGAGGGAAGCCGACGAAAAAACAAAAAAACCGCTGATAATTAACATAATTACAATGCTTAAAAGAACATTATCAGCGCCCTTCATCATAGGCCAATTGTAAGTAGGATACCGATAATGGCGAAAACAAATCCCAGCATCCAATATCTCATTGTGACTTTGGTGCTCGGCCAACCGAGAGCTTCAAAGTGATGGTGAAGCGGCGCGATCAAAAACAGCTTGCGGCCGAAAAATTTTTTCGAAGACACCTGCAGGACATTAGCCACCACCGTGGCGACCAACAAAAAACCGACTATGGGCAAAACCGAAACGCCTTCGCCCCCTCCTAGAGTGTCGGTCATAAAGGCGACTATGGTCAAAGTGAAAGTCAACGCCATA
>CAYZRD010000008.1:661-12435 GCA_964480015.1 uncultured Candidatus Saccharibacteria bacterium | reverse complement strand
CCGCGCCCAAAAAACAAATTCCCTGGCTGTCTTTTTTGGCGGCGGTCGGCAATCCGGCAGCCGACGCTTCCGTCCTCACTTCGTTTTTATGCGAGTCGCCGATCGGAAAAAGGGCGCATTTCAGCTGTTCTTGCGTCAGCGTCCAGAGAAAGTATGACTGATCCTTGCCTTTATCCACCCCGCGCAAGAGCGAATAACCGCTTATCTCTCGTCCCTTGTCCCGTGTCTCTGACTTTCTTGCGTAGTGTCCCGTAGCGATAAAATCAGCGCCGTGATTTTTGGCAAAATCAAGAAAAGCGCCGAATTTTACGTGTTGGTTGCAAAGCACATCTGGATTCGGAGTGCGTCCGGCTTTGTATTCATTTATAAAATATTCGCCGACTTCTTTTTTATAAACCTCTTTTGCATCGCAAGTTAAAAACGGTATGCGGAGGTGCGCCGCTACGCGCATCGCCGAAAGCCGCTCTTCCTCCCAGTTGCATTTGAGAAAGTCCGGATGCCAAACCTTTATGAACACGCCGACCACGTTAAAACCGGTTTTTTGAAGGCGTAAAGCAGCCACGGACGAGTCAACGCCTCCGGAAAGGCCAACGAAAACAGTCTTAACTGATAAGTCATAGCTCATAGAGCATAATGTAATGAAAAATTCAAAATTAGCAATTACATTATGACTTACCGTAAGTAACGCGCGATGTTATTTTTGTGTTCGTCAAATGTTTTAGCATAGTGAAAGTTGCCTTCTTCATCGGTTAAGTAGTACAAATAATCCGTTTTAATGGGGTTAAGGACGGCAGTTATTGATTGGAGTCCGGGATTTCCTATCGGCGTCGGCGGCAGACCCGGGTAAAGGTAGGTGTTGTAAGGCGAATCAATCTGCAGATCTTCGGGCGTGAGTTCCTGGAGAGGTTTTTGAAGCACGTATTCCATTGAGGCATCAACCTGGAGCGCCATGCCGATTTCCAGTCTCCGGAGCAGAATGCCGGCAACGAGAGCCATGGACTCTTTGGTGTTGGCTTCCCTTTCAACCAGAGACGCAAGCGTAACAATTTCCTTTTCCGTCAGTTCGCTGCCATCAATTGCATTTTGCAAAGCGTCCGTTTTTTCTTCGTAGGTTTTTCCCAGCAGTTCAAAAAGCTCCAGCGGAGAATAATCAACCGGCACGTGATAAGTTTCCGGAAAAAGAAAGCCTTCGTAAGGGCTGGTCAGGAAAATAAATTCCTCGGCGTTGAAATTGCGCAAAGTTTTTGCCGCGATCTCGGCGTACTCTTTTACGCTAAAGCCCTCGGGGAAAGTAAGCACGGTTAGAGTGTCTGGCGGAACGCTTTCAGTGATTCGGTTGGCGACTTCAAAAAGCGAAAGCGGTTCAGTAAACACGTAAGTACCGGCTTTTACAGACTCGTCTTTTTGAAGAGCCACTAAGACGAGGTACAAAGCTGTTCCCGAACGCACCACGCCGCTTCTATAAAGTTCATCAGCAATGTTCGAAGCTGAAAGTCCGCGCTCAATTTGCACCGGCACGTTGGTCGGAGAATTGAACGGAGCGGAAAACAACCACCAAAAAAGCAGTATGAGTCCGAGCGGCGACAGCAGTGCAAACTTTTTGTATTCCAAAAATTTTTGCCGCAATCGGGCCGGCGCTTCCGGATTATCTTGCTCTATATCGGATGCTGTGTTTTCCGGCATAACAACTATTGAGTAAATTCACCAGTAGGAAGATTCGGCGGGGCTTCCGCGCGGGTAGAAGGTATGCGCTCAAGCGTCGGCGTAAGAGCCACTTTGCCCGGGAGATGAAACATCGTTGCCAACTCTTCAGCGGTAAATATCTTGTAGTCGTCAGCACTTCCCTTTGGAAAATATTTTCGCAATCTGTATTCCTTAACTTCTTGGCGCTTTAGTTTAGCCAACTCGTGTTTCTTGCCCCCGGGAATGATGTCTTTATAGTCAAAATCGGTACGCCACGCCACCCCAAGGCTGTTGCGAGTCACCAGGTCGTACTGGCTAAACACGCGTATCATCGGGTTCATCAAGTCGCCATTGAAACCGCCTTGCTTGTTAAGGTAAATCCAGCGTATGCCGACCTTGTAAGCGTATTTGTCGGCGTTGCGTTCCATAGCTTCACTATTTGCCCTTTCACCGGGCGTCAGCCGCGGCATACCTTCGAAATCGGATTCGTCGCCTTTGGTTAACGGGCCCTTTGTCTCTGGGTCACGCTGCATTATTTCGTTGATTTTTACTTCAACTCCTTTGGTCCAACTCGGACCTTCGCCAATACGGAGTTGGCCGTTCTTAAAACTCGGTGGCCTGTACGAAAGGCAAATAAACTGTACAAATAAGCATTCGTGCGGAGCAATGTTTGCCATAACTTCAAGCATCGGCGTCATCGGATCAACCTTCTCTTCCTCCTTCGGCATTTTATCAAGGCCGAAATCGACGTAAGTCTTTATCGGAAACTCCTGGTCTTTCTTTTTGCGCATATGCACGGAAAAAACATTGTAACCGTGCTTGGCGAAATCAAGCGGGATCTGCGCTGTGTAATCAACCGGTTCCTCTATAATTTCAATGCCCGGATACTGCGCGTACAAGTTTGCTTCCACCGCATTTTTGGTTTTCTTGGTCGGACAGTTTATGTAGAACCTCACTTCACCTCCTATCGACACAATCTCAAATGAAGTCGGTAGCGGACGCTTGCCATCAAGGTAAGTCTGCATGAGATTGTCCGGATTTGCGGTGTTGTGAATTTGGGAAATCACAAACTCCATCGCTTCCGGTGACTTGAATATTTCCTGTGGCAGTTTAATGCGCAAGGTGGTTCTGCCTTGATTGAGATAGTACTTGGCGCCGACCATATCCATCCACTTATTGAAGAAAATTATAAATAGAATTATCGGCAGCCAAACCGGCAACAAAGCGATAAATATGGACAAAACTTGTCCGCCGGATACTCCAAAGACGAACAAGCTGATGAGTAAAATAGACAACGAAACCCCGGCAACCAGTGGGCCGTAATCCATGTCGTTGTCCTCCATCCACTTAATAAGGCCGCCGACGACGGGAAGTTTCTTGTAGTATTCTTCGGTACTTTCCGACATATTCACATTATTGTACCGCAAGAAAACAGGAAACACAGACCGCGCAAGGCATAAATAAACTTTGATTTATAAAACACAAAGCACAAACGCTGACGTTTGTGCTTTGTGCTTCGTGTTTTAGTTTTAAACCTTGTTTTTTGGACTTTTTAATCCGTGATGACCATATAAGACCCATTGGCCAGTCTCTTAAACAAGTTGGTGTCCTGCAAATTTACAATGATGGTGTTGTCCTTCACATAACGTTCCTTGCGCACTTTGTCAATGATTTCGTCGCGCGTAAGCGGCCCGTGTTTTTCAAGAATATCGCGCAGGACGTCCTTTACGACGCCGGCCGAATAACCCCACTCGGAGAGAGCGTAGAGCCCGCGCCCGACGAGCACAAAGCGCGGGTCCTTTATAAGTTCGTTGTGAGTGGTCGCGGTGTGCGCTTTGCGCTTGAATAATTCCTCAATCGCCGCGGCGACTTCGCGGAAGTGCATCGGCGAACCGTGACGCTTCACGACCAAGTAGGCGTAATCGCGAATGCCTTTGACCTTCACGTTCGGACTCGTCGCGTGACCCCACTCGCCTAGCGGGTTGCGGGCGATCTCTTTGGATATCATAAGCCATCGTTTCAAAACCTGTTCGTCGTGCCTATCCGCAATATCAATAAGCTGCTCGCGAAAACGGTTAAGCACTTCCTCTTCTGAAACCAACTCATCCGGACTCAAGCTCTGATAGACGTTGCGCAAAGCTTTTTCAACGGTTTCAGCAATTTTTTTCTCCGTGTACCAACGGTGCGCGTATGACGCATTTTCTTTGGAGCGATAAAACGGATCGCCGAGCACCAAAAGAAAGTAGATGTGGTTTCTGATAGTCGGATCGTCCGTGAGACTTTCAAGCAAATCATTCTCGGCCACCAGCCCGCCGCCGATTTCCATAATTTCTTTATTCAATTCATCAAAAACCGGCTGGAATTCTTTATAAGCGTCAGATTTTTGTATGGCCTGCAGGCCGTAATTTTCTATCTGGCGAACGCGTTCCCTGGTAATGCCGTAAGCTTGGCCGATTGATTCGAGGGTGAAACCCTCCGAGTCTTTCCCGAGACCATAACGTTTTTCGAGGACATCGCGGGCGCGGTCGGGCAAAACCGACAGGAGCCTTTTGGTTACTTGCTTGGGCTTGAAAGTTATCATAATTGAGTATTTTGTGGCCTAAATTACACCACATTTTTAGACACTGACATTTTTACCATAAGTGTTGACATACGTCAATAAAACCGATTACGTAATTAAATTCAATATCCTTCCCGGCACATAAATAACTTTCTTCGGCTCTTTTCCGCTAAGGTACTTTATTATGTTTTTATTGGCTTTGGCCAGCGAAATTGCGACCTCCTCATCAGCATCGGTCGCGACGTCAATTTGTCCGCGTAATTTGCCGTTTACCTGAACTCCAATGACCACCGTGTCCTCCTTAGCTAATTGCTCGTCAGCGACCGGAAAGGTTTCCTGATGTATGGAATTCTTGGAACCGGATTCGTGCCATAGCTCTTCTGTTAGATGCGGCGCGAACGGCGCCAAAACTTTGAGAAATTTTTTGTAGCTTTCTTCACCTAATCCATTTTTCTCCGCGCTGTTCACGAATATCATCATCGCGCTGATGGCGGTGTTGAATTTAAATAACTCAACATCTTTCCTTACTTTGGCGATAGTTTTGTGTAGCAGTTTGGTAACTTCTTTTTTCTCTTTATCAACTACGTGCTCTTTAAGCCCATAAACGCGCTCCAAAAATCGGCGAACCCCGGCGATACCTCCCATGTCCCAAGGATAATTCGAACCTTCGTACGGGCCCATAAAAGCCAAATACATTTTCACGCTATCGGCGCCGACAAGACGCACTTGCTCATCCGGATCAATCACATTGCCCTTGCTTTTGCTCATTTTGTTGCCGTCCGGGCCGAGAATAAGCCCGCGATTGATACGTCGTTTGTATGGCTCGTCGGCGGTGGCAAGACCTATGTCAAAAAGCGCTTTCTGCCAAAAACGAGAATACAAAAGATGCATGGTGGTGTGTTCCGCGCCGCCGAAATAAATGTCAATCGGCATCCAATTCTTTTGCTCTTCCAAAGAAGATAAAGATTTGTTGTTTTTATTATCCAAGTAGCGCAAAAAGTACCATGATGAATCAACAAAGGTATCCATGGTTTCAACTTCCGGTGTCCAGCCCTTGCCAAAAATTTCCTCGGTGCGCTTCTTCAGTTCCTCGCTTTTAGCAAGCGGTGCATCGCCGGTCGGAGTCGGATCAACGTCTTCCGGCAAAAGCCACGGCAAATGTTCCTCCGGCACCGGATGCGCATTCCCTTCCGGGTCATAAACAATCGGTATCGGCACGCCCCAATAGCGCTGGCGGCCGATTGACCAATCACGCAAACGGTAGGTGTTTGTCATTTCCCCGCCAACTTTTTTAGTGATGGCTTCCTTGGCTACTTCGGAATCCATACCGTCGAATTCTCCAGAGTTTATGAGCTCACCTGGACCGACATACTTAGATCCACCAGCCAAGCCCAGGGCTTGAAGCACGAAGTGCGTACGTGACGAGGTACCAGCGGAAAGCACTTTTTCGATTTCATTAGCTGGAATCCAGCGCTCTTCAAGTCCGTCATAAATCTCATCATCCTCGAGTTTGACTGCTTGCTGCGCATCTGATTTAAGCTCTACCACATACACGTGTCCTCTATTACGTCCAATATGATTATCTTGCTCACCATAATCATAAAACAATTCTCCGACTTTCTCCTTAATCTCGAAATCTGTATAACCAGTTTCTTCAACGATCTCTCTTTTTAGACACTCTATTTCCGATTCTTCAGACTTAAATCCGCCTCCCGGAAGCCAGAAGTAGTTTGGGGTTTTGTAGTATTGAATTAAATACTCGTTTTTATCATTTTTAATGACAGCATATACACCTTGCCGTGTTTGTTTGGTATCTTTTTTTTCATTAAATACTGGTGCAACTACTTGCCTCACTGGCAAACCAAATTTGCGCGCGAACTCCCCATCACGCTCATCATGCGCCGGCACGGCCATGATGGCGCCGGTGCCGTAACCGGCTAATACGTAGTCGGCAATAAAAACCGGAATTTCCTCTCCGCTCCCCGGATTGATGGCGGTTATTCCTTCAAGCTTCACGCCGGTTTTTTCTTTAGTGGCGTCGAGCCGGTCTTGTTCTGATTTCTGTTTGGTTTCGTTTATGTATTTTTCTACTTCGGACTTGTTTAGGATTTCGGATTTCGGATTTTGGATTTGTTCAAGCACGAACGGATGTTCGGGCGCGAGGACCATGTATGTTGCGCCGTAAAGCGTATCTGGCCTCGTCGTAAAAACCTCAATAAACTTGTCCCTTTCACCTTTCACCTGAAACCTTATCTTCGCGCCGCAGCTTCGTCCTATCCACTGTCTTTGTGCCTCTTTGATATGCTCGGGCCAATCCAATTTGTCCAAGTCGTCCACAAGTCTGTCTGCGTAGTCGGTTATTTTCAAAAGCCACTGCGGCATCTCGCGCTTCTCAATTACGTCACCCGAGCGTTCGCAAGCGCCGTTTGGCAACACTTGCTCGTTCGCGATGACGGTATTGCATCCCGGACACCAGTTCACTATCCCCTTCCCGCGATAAGCCAGTCCTTTTTTAAAAAATTCGGTGAACATCCACTGCGTCCACTTGTAGTACTCTGGGTCGGTGGAACTCGTTGTCTTATCCCAGGAAAAAGCGTTGCCCATGCTTTCGAGCTGGTTCTTCATATAGGCGATGTTATCGTTCGTCCACTTCTTTGGATCAAGCTTTCGCTTAATGGCGGCGTTCTCGGCTGGGAGACCGAAGGCATCAAAACCCATTGGAAAAAGAACTTGTTTGCCGTTCATGCGCAAATAACGCACATATATGTCGGGCACCGCAAAAGCGTACCAATGGCCGATATGGAGATTTCCCGAAGGGTACGGCCACTCAACCAGAACATATTCTTTTTCTTTTTTAGGGTCGCGGTCACCAGCGTCATAAATGCCGCTTTCTTTCCATTCTTTCTGCCACTTCTTTTCTATCGCGGTTGCGTCAAACTTTTTGTGCATAAATAAAGAAAATCACAGAACACAGATTAAACTCAATTCAAAACTATCGCCAATTCTAAGGCGCGCAAAAACCGAGCAGAAATATGCGAAAGCGAGTGAGCCATAGCTATCTCTGGTGAATGAGCTTTCACTGATTTATGCCGGTTTTTGCGCGCCGACGATGGCGAAACAAACTTATAAATTGAGCACATCGGCTTATATTAATGCATTTGTGCTAGTTTTGAAATGGGTTCAGTACAAAGCACAAACAAAACACAAACGACGTTTGTCTTGCTTTGCGGTATTTTGGCTTTGGTTCCTGGGCTTTGTGTTTTAACGTGTTGGCACTTCCGGAGCGGTGCGTGAGAAGCATTTTTTGCCAGCTCCATGTTCCCAATTGTAATTGTTGAGGTTGAGGCCCGGCTCGGCTATCGGTTTTGCGATTGAACGCTGGCTCTCCGGAGTGGCCGCTGCGAAGGTGGCGCAAAGCTCGTAAGTATTCGCGCCGGTTATACGGTACGAGTATGCCTCGCGGCCTTCCGGTGCTTGTGGCACGGGAAAATCGCTGTAAACATCTTCCAAGTTTGCCGGGAAGGAATCGGTTTCCTGATAGTAGGCCTCGATGCGCCACTGCATATCCTGAAGGTCCATGAGCTGTTGTTCATCAAGACGCATTTCTCTTACCGCACCAGGAGCGTCAATGTTGTAATAACCATAAACCGCCGCCATCAAAACCAGAAAGAGAGCCACGCCGCCCAGTTGTAGCGATTGCTTTTCCCTTTCTTGCCAATAACCCTTGGCATCCGCGGCATAGTAGTAGAAAGCCGCGCCTATCACAGCCAATATAACGGCGGCTTTAAGAAGAAAACGAACTGTTATCTCGCCGTTGAGGAAGGTGTAAACAACTACCGCTAAGTCGCCGAGCATCACCATGCCACCAATAAGAAGCGCTAAGTATATAAGCCATTTGGTGAGCGTGTGATAAAGCTCGCCCTCTTGCCTCCTCGCCTTATTTACAAGGCGTGTCGTGACTAAGTATGCCGGGAAGAAAATAACCAGAATCGCGATGGTGTAACGAATGCTGTCTTGTGAAGAGCTCGCTTCCCACACGCCTTGCGCGGCATCCGGGAATTTAAGGTTGATGATGCTGAATAGTAAAACTATAAAAGCCGGGATGGAGACGATTAACGTTACCAGTGAGGCTAGTTGGAGTACAAAACTTTTGGCCATGTTTAGTTGCTAGGTTACTAAGTCACTAAGTTGCACTATTACTAGTCCAATTATACGCTTGTTTTTATAAAAAAGTCACGGCAATTTTCTCCTCACGAGTGCATGAACTCGATAATATCCCCCTCTTTCACAATATATTCTTTCCCCTCCGTGCGCAACTTGCCGGCTTCACGGGCCTTTGCTATGGAGCCAGCGGCGACCAAATCTTCAAATGACACGACCTGTGCGCGGATGTATTTATCGCGGAAGTCAGTGTGAATGGCCGCGCCGGCTTCGGGGCCGGTACTGCCCTGCTCAATTGTCCACGCCCGCGTCTCCTTTTCTCCGGTCGTGAAAAAACTCATAAGTCCAAGGAGGTGATAGCAGGCCTTAATAAGCGAATCAACACCGCTGTCTTGCGTCCCGTATTCGCGGCGAAATTCCACCTTTTCGTTTTCCTCCAAATCCTTAAGCTCATGTTCCATACCGGCGTCCACAACCACGTACTCCGAGCCGGTTTTTTCAAAAAAATTTATGAGCTTTTGCCAACGTTCGTCGTTTTGCTCATCGAGATTGAAAGCGCCGTTCTTGCGGTTGCAGACATATAGGAACGGCTTCATGGTTAGCAGGTGAAGCGAACGGATCAGTTTTTTATCGTCCTCTGTTAACGGAAATGCATTTGCTAATTTGCCACTCTCAAGATGAGGCAATAGTTTTGCTAGAAGTTCTTTCTCTTTTACCGCGTCTTTATCACCGCGTTTGGCATCACGTTCGATGCTTCCAAGCCGTTTGGCAACCGTCTCGGCATCAGCCAAAATAAGTTCAAGGTTAATAGTCTCAATATCACTCATCGGGTCAACCGAGCCGGAAACATGGTGAATTTCACTATCTTCAAAAATGCGTACCACTTCGGCTATCATATCCGTCTCGCGAATGTTCTGAAGAAATTGATTACCCAAGCCTTCGCCTGCTGAAGCCCCTTTTACCAAACCGGCGATATCGACAAATTCCACGACTGCAGGAATAGTTTTTTCGCTATTTGAAATTTTCGTCAGTGTTTCGAGCCGATTATCAGGCACAGCCACGATGCCGACGGATGGGTCAATCGTACAAAACGGATAATTCTCCGCCGGAACGCTACTCCTTGTCAACGCATTAAAAAGCGTCGATTTGCCGACGTTCGGAAGACCTACTATTCCAACCGATAAATTCATCGCGAGTAGCTTAACAGGTTTTTAGAAAGAAAAAAGCCGCAGGAATCTGCGGCGGAAGCATCTACTTCAGGGGCTAGCTGATTGGGGTAGCCGGGGAGAGCTACCTTAGTAGATGCTTCCGCGAGGAAACATATTACATTACGACACAAAAGGCAAGTTATCGTCCTCGTCTGCCCAAAGCTTCGACCTTTGCAATCCACTTGTCGCGGCAAACGTTGTCGACAGTGTCGCAGGGACCGAAGGCGGTGACTTTGGTCTTGATGCCGGCAAAGTCGAGAATGCCGTATTGAATTTCGTTTGTGTAATCGCCAAATTTCCACCAAGTCATAAAAGGGCTGTGAGTACCGGCAACGATAATCACTCTCGCCGTCTTTCCCTTTAAGTGTCTTATAACCTTGCGAGTCTGTTTATCAAAGTTAAAAGCAAAACCGGGAAGCCAAAAACGGTCAAAAAGGCCTTTGAGAATCGCCGGCATGGTATTCCACCAGTTTGGATACACTATGACGATATGATCGGCCCATTTAAATTTCTCCTGGAGTGAAACGAGATCGGGCTCAAGCGGTTGAATGACTTTGTAGCCTTGTCGAAGTATTGGATCAAATTGAAGCGAGCCGAGATTTACGCGAATCACATCGTGACCGGCTCCGCGCGCGGAATTTTCGTAAGCGTCAGCAACTTTTTTTGAGTAAGTTTCGCCGTTGTCGGGATGGCCGAGCAGGACTAGTATTTTTTTAGACATGCCTTTCAGTATAAAAGAGGACCGCGGCTACGCCGCGGCTTTCCTGTTAATAGCTTATCTGCGAATACTGCCATTCGGGTTAAACTTCCCCGCTCCTTTCATCTGCATCTGTATCAATTTTTGTCGCATTTCCGGACTCATACTGCCGAGGATCTCTTTTTGGTATTTAGGCAAAACCTTCATCGCCGCGGCCATTTGATTGTTGCCGTTTTTCTTGAGCTCGTCCTGCATTTCTTTGGCTATTTGTTCAAAGAGTTTCGGATCTTTCTCCAAAAGCCCCATTACCATTTGCTTTTGCTCCTCCGGAGCGTTTTTCATCTGTCGCTCCAGGAGCTTTCTCATCGCGAAGTTTTTGATTTTTCCAAACATAGACGAACATTATAACAAATCATCGCCAGGATTTTTTAACGCTATTTTTAACCTATGCCCTGTTACAAACGAAAAAGTGCAAACACACAACAAACGCACAAATTACCAATTACGGACGTCGGACGTCCGTAAATGTTGTAATAATTTATACGATAAGATAATGGATTATTGGTACGTACTTGACACAATGCAAAATTTGATGTAGTTTTATGCGGTCATTTTGGGCGCCTTATTTAAAAATTAGTTGCTATGAATGTATTGAACGAGGTTGTTATGGATATAATTTATTACTTCAAACCGACAAACAGAGTCGGTCTTGTTCGTTTTTTACTGCTTATTGCGGCAGTTGCGGCCGTGGGCATTTTTATACTCAACAACGCCGCACCCGCCCCGGATCCGGTTGTGCAAGAGCGCGGCGTCGTCGTACGCAGCCTCTCTTCTCTAAACAACGCCTCCATCCTATCTTTGGTCGGTACCGTCAAAGCAGTTGACGAAGCAACTATACAAACGGAAAAAAGCGGTCAAGTTACGAGCGTTAGAGTCTCCTTGGGACAATATGTACCGGCCGGTGCGATCATCGCCACGCTTGAAAATGATTCCGAGTATGCCTCTTTGCTTCAGGCCCAAGGTTCGTACGAAGCCGCTTTGGCAAACGCCGCGCAAAGCGGTTTTGGTGTCGAGGAAAGGGTCGAGGCTCGAAAGAGAGCTTACGCCGAAGCCAAAGTGGACATACGTTCCGCCTTTGTCAACGTCCAGGATGTCATGCAAAACACGGTAGAAACCTTTTTCACTGGAACCAATCAAGCAACTTTTGACCTGACTGGTTCTTCTTGGGAGAAGCGACTTACAAATTACGCTTTGGAGGATTGGAAAAAGTTGACGCTTGCTGATATCTCCGACGGCGATACGGTTTCAGCCTTGGATAAAGCAGCAGCCGTAACACAACGAGCCTCCAATCTTGTTGACGTTATTTTTGACAAAGTTATCGAAGAAGAACGCGGCGCCACAACCGATTACTTGGCTGTATTGGCGGCTTATAAATCAAATCTAAGTGCCGCAAGGGCGACACTGA
>CAYZRD010000008.1:0-546 GCA_964480015.1 uncultured Candidatus Saccharibacteria bacterium | reverse complement strand
GACACTGACGTCGGCCTTGTGGACACTGCGGGACGCCAAACTTTCAGTTGAGAGTGCCGAGATGGCTCTTAAAAGGCAGGAGGCCAGCAGCCTCGGCGGCAGTGTCTCCGCGGAGGAAGCACGCGTGAAGCAGGCGCTAGGCGCGCTCCGCAGCGCTGAAGCGGCTTACAGTAAAACCATTCTTCGCAGTCCGGTTGCCGGAGAAGTGCAGGCGCTCGCCGTAAAAACCGGCGATTACGTGGGTTTGGGTTTTGTCGCGGCCAGGGTCGCCAATCAAAACGCGCTCGAGATCACCGCTTACGTCAATGCGGGCGAACGCGAAAGAATTAGACTCGGCGACGATGTCGAACTAGAAGGCGGTGGTATGGGGAAAATCACGGCTATTGCTCCGGCTATTGATCCGGCAACCGGCAAAATTGAGATTCGTATCGGGAGCGAAAGCGAAACTTTGACGAACGGCGACACCGTGCGCCTTTCAATTTTAGGAAGCGGTGAAGTCGCAGTGAGAGCTAGCGCGCCTATTGTGAGACCGGTGGCCGCGCTTAA
>CAYZRD010000007.1:3961-13053 GCA_964480015.1 uncultured Candidatus Saccharibacteria bacterium | reverse complement strand
CTCTAAGTCGCCCTCGACGCACCAAAACCCCCCGCCTGCAACAAGCATAGTTTTAGTGTTCGCGCTTACACTTGCCTTTGACGTTGCGTTTGTGCTTTGCATACTCACATCTTTTCTATTAGTGTTGGATAAATTTTCTTCAGGCTCATTCGCGCCCCCAATGCCGCCTTCCATGAGCTCTTTGGCTACTTTCGCTTCGTCGAAAGCGTGCTCCACTTTGTTTTTTTCTATTTCAAATAGGCCGGCAGTTTCGGCCGAAAATTGCGTATAGATCATTCCTCCGATTATAAGAACAGCAAAAAGAGAGGCTACGTATCCCATGTTTGGAACTCATTTTATCAAAAACCGCGTATTTTTAGTCAACTCTTCTGGCTTAGCTACTGCGGATGTTCTCAAACGGCTGCGACCTGGTGTTCGGACTCACTGAACAAAGTTTAGTTCGCCCTCCACACCGCAGTCTCGCTCATTTGAGAACATCTTCGTTACGCCATTTTTGGTCAAATGGGTTCCTCTATTATACACTTCAGCAGTGAAATCAGTGTTGAATATTGAGGCGGCGCTAGCACATTTTAAGGAAACCGACCGAATAATGGCCGAGCTTTTTGGCAGGGCGCTTAAATGCCAAGAACCAATTATCATACCGACGCCAAAACCACCAAAGGAATATTTCAATTCCATCACGCGTTCGATTGTAAGCCAGCAGATCAGCACCAAGGCCGCAGCCGCGGTGTATGGGAGGGTTTTGAAACTGCTTGGCAAAGTCACGCCAGAAAATGTTCTTTTCGTTTCTGAAAGTGACCTCCGCGCCTGCGGCTTGTCTTCGCAGAAAACTAAATACATTCGTCACAACGCCGCCCTGTGGCACGAAGTGCCTGTGCGACAATTCAAAAACATGAGCGACGAAGAAATCATCGCAGAGTTGACCAAACTTTACGGCATCGGCCGCTGGACGGCGGAAATGTTTCTGATGTTCACGCTCGCTCGCCCGAATGTATTTTCCTACGGCGACCTCGGCCTGATGCAGAGCTTAACCCGCCAATACCAACTAAAACCGCACTGGAATAAGAAAATCGAAACCACTGTGGACGCTTGGTCGCCGCACAAAACTCTCGCTTCGCTTACGCTGTGGTTTCACAAGGACACTAACGGCGGTCGTGAACAAGTTGATCTCGATAAGATTTGGTCATGACCAAAGTAGTGGAACTTGTATGATTTACTTTCACATAAGGAAAACGATTTATCAGAACTCTAAGGGACTCTGAGATACTCTAAGGAACCCTGATCTATTAGCTTGGTATGATATTACATAATATCATACTAGAGAATCATTCAGACTTTCGGTGTTCAAAGTTATAGAACATTCTTGCAAGACGAACCAGGTCATAATCATACTTTTCCCCTGCGGATTCGTAGATGGGTTTCAGTTTTTCAATGCCGACTTTTTCCATATGTTTTCGCAGTTCGCTGTAAATTTCCGGCCAGTTTTTGCGCAAGGATGTAAGGCGGTCAAGTTCTGCCTTCCCTATTTCTTTACCTTCAGCCAATTTTTCAATGTGGCCCCAAATGGTGTTTTCTGACATTTTTCGCTCCTTCGCGATTTCGCGCACACTTTTCCCTTCTTTCAGAAAGTTTTTTGTAACTTCAAGTGTGCTTTCTTTTTTAACCCGCTCGTGAATGTTTTTTACTCTTACTTCACCGCTTGGATAAGTACCGCCACAGGCCTTAACAAAGTTTTGGTGCATTTTTATAAGTTCCGCAGCATCCATTTCTTTGAAAGCGTCCTCGGCCATTTCGCTTTCGGTTTTGAACTTCTGATCTTGCGCTATTATTCGCGGGTCAACTTGGAGCGCGTTCGGGTGCATTCCAGTGAGCTTTAGTCCCATAAGAGTGCGCACGCGAGAAAGCGCTACATAACCCTGGCCGTAAACGAAAGCTTTGGATAAATCTATTTCAGCGGCATCTAGCGACATTCCTTGGCTTTTATGCACCGTGATCGCCCACGCTAGACGAAGCGGCACTTGCATGAGTGCCGCGCGCACTTTCCCATCATCAACCACTTCCCAGCTTACCGGTTCTATCTTGATGGTGCGACCATCAGCAGTTTTGACGATTGGCCAACCTTCGCTTCTGTCAAAATCTATTACCCGCCCAAGGGTGCCGTTGACGTAACCCTTTTCAAAATTATTTTTGGTGCACATCACCATCGCTTCTTCTTTCAGTTCCAAAATTTCCGGCGAGAGACAACTGCGTTTGAGGCCTTCGACGAGTGGCTTGGCTCCACTCGCTTCCATGTGGAATTTGTGCGATTCGCCTTTGAGTTTTTTTAGCTGCTCGTTATTGAAAGCGTCGACATCGGCGTTATGAGTGTAGAGCTTAGTCGGTTCAATGTTTTCGTAACCGATATCGGTTTGTTCGGAAAGCAAAGTGTAATGGTCCTCCTCTATTTCATTTTTGCGGATGGACTTAAGAAGACCGAGAAACATTTCATCGTCTTGACGGTACTGTTCGTTTAAATAACAAATAAGCGGTTTTGCTTTTTCCCAAGCGTAAGATTGAAAAGCGTAGCGCATAATGTCGCTACGTTTGGTAACCGGCGGCAGTTGGAAAAAATCACCGACAAAAACGACTTGAAGTCCGCCAAAAGGCTCCGCCTTTTGGCGGACTGCTCTTAATACCCTGTCGAGCATATCGAGCACTTTGCCATCCAGCATCGACACTTCGTCAATAACAAGGACTTTGGCTTTGCGTACCCGTCGCGAAGTCTTTTCGCTTTCGGCAATTTTATCTACATCGTACGGAGAAAGCTCGTCGCGCGCGCCGATGCCGCTCCAGGAGTGAATGGTCATGCCGCCGATGTGCGTCGCCGCAATGCCGGTCGAAGCCGTGATGGCTACCGGAATTCCCGCCGCTTCGAGCCAAGCCACATATTGATTGATAACATAGGTCTTCCCCGAACCTGGCTCACCGGTTAAAAAGACATTTCCGCCGGTTTTCAAAATATCCAAGGCCTGCGCTTGAGTCATGGGAATAAGGTTAACACATCGCAAAATGTGTAGGTTATAATTGCTAAAAATGGGTTCCGCTTTAAAAACCAAAACTGTTGCAGTGGTGAGCGAGAAGCCGCGTTCGCGAACTGTGGCGACGCGCGTTGTGGGTCAAACTCTAAAGACCAAGGCAAAAAAACGCTCAAAATCCTTATCAACCACAAGAACCTTAAGCGCAAAAGAACTTAAATTCATCAAACGCGAACCGCTCGGACATCTCCTGGTCGAGCATATGCTCCGCGATGCCGGCTTTCACGGAGTTGTATCTAGTGAGAAGGAACTGCTGGAGGAATACGCGACTGACGAAAGTATTTTTCATATCAAACCGCAGATAGTGCTTCAGCCAAAAGACCGGCGCGATGTTGAAATAGCGGTCGAAGTCCTTGGCCGCGAAACCGCGCGCTTCCCCGCCCTGTCGCTCACACCAAGAGCCGCCGGCACCGGTCTTTCCGGCGGTTCGCTTACCGATTCTGTCGTTATTGATGTAGCTAAGCACTTAACCAAGATTGGTCGCATAAGCGAAATTGGTTCTAAAATCACCGTAACGTGCGAACCAGGCGCAATGTGGAAGGACGTTGAACTGGCGCTCAAAAGCTACGACGCTTACCTTCCACCAGCACCAGCTTCAAAAGACATTTGCACGATTGGCGGTGCGGTTGCCAACAACGCGGCCGGCCCGGATTCTCTTCGATACGGGCACGTGGCGGACTTTGTGTCTTCTCTCGACGTCACACTCTTTGACGGCGAGACTTACGAGATTCGTCCGCTTACCTTCAAGGAATACAAGGCACTTATAAAACAAAAAGACCACGCGCTTGCTGATATCGCCAAGCAAATTTTTGCGCTTATTGAGAAGAACGAGAATGTCATAAAGCGTGCCAAACCGAAAACCAGAAAAAACTCGTCCGGTTACGCGCTTTGGAATGTCATTGACACGTCGGTCGCGGAATTTAAAAAAGGCAAAGGCAAATTCGATCTTACTCGTCTTATTTCCGGAAGCCAGGGCACGCTTGGCATCATTACATCGGTCACCTTACGCGCCGAAAAAATTCCCCATCACACCAAGCTGATTGTCGCGCCGGTCTTTGAACTTAAAGACGCGAGCAAAGTTGTTCTTGAGGCCCTGAAATTCGACCCGCTCAACATCGAGATGTTTGACGGCCTAACCTTCGACCTGGCGCTTAAAAACCCCCAGTTTTTTAAGCGCCGCCTCTCCGGTCCTCGCTATTACCAAGTGCTTTTCTCAATGTACGCTACTTATCATGTCGGTTATGGCGGCAAAACGCCCGAGTTTACTTTGCTGATTACGCTCGACGACAGCTCTAAGGGCAATATTAAAG
Source organism: uncultured Candidatus Saccharibacteria bacterium (assembly GCA_964480015.1). Taxonomy (GTDB): domain Bacteria; phylum Patescibacteriota; class Minisyncoccia; order Phycocordibacterales; family UBA918; genus OLB19. The sequence goes on along the minus strand of CAYZRD010000007.1, from coordinate 8,669 downwards.
AAGTAGTGCAAAAACTGCGAGAATGCGGAGCGCGCAAAGCGCGGGTAGTTAAAGGTGAGAGCGAAGCGGAAATGTGGTGGCAGTTGCGCCGAGCAAGTTTTATGCTCGCGAAACTAAAAGACCCGAAGAAGCGTCCGGCGCCTTTTCTTGAAGACATCACCGTACCGCCAAAGCAAATGGCTGGTTTCTTCCGCGAAATCAAAAAGTTCCTCAAACAATATAATCTTATCGCGGCGGTTCACGGCCACGGCGGCGACGGCCACTTTCACTTTTACCCGCTTATCGATTTTACCAATCGCACTACGCCGGCGCTTATAGTGAAGATGGCGGAAGAGTTTTTCACGACTGCGGTTAAATACGGCGGCAACCTCTGCGGTGAGCACAACGACGGCATTATCCGCACCCCGCATCTTTCCAAAATGTTCTCTAAGGCCGCGCTTGATTTATTTAAGCAGGTCGAGCACATTTTCGACCCCGACGACATCTTCAACCCCGGCAAAAAGGTCAACCCCCGTTTTGATATCAAGAGTTCGATCAGGAGGACGAATTAGTCAGATTCTTCTCGTTCTTAGTCCTTCAACAAATTCATATAGAGGTCCGATAAAAGCACCGGTTAAAAAGTACCAAATGTACTCTGCAATTGGAATACCCAGAAACAATTTGGCAAACCATACGTCCGGCAAAAACCAAAAACGCGCTATATAGTCGGGATAGAGTAAAAATAAAAGCAAATAAATTCCAATGCCCAACACCAAAAGTAAGGTGCCGCTCACTAGCGAATTTATGAGTAGGTCTCTCCTTTTAAAGAGCATATAACCGATACCTACAATGTAGGCGGTGATTGCCGAATACGCAGAGTTAAGGCCAAAGTAAAAAAGCAGGTAGTAAACACAAACCCGAAGAAGGCTAAAAAGAAGTAGGAGCTTTTACGAATAGTCTCTCTTTGTGAGGCGTGCACCGCCTGTTTCCGGACAACGAACTCATAAAGCACGGCGGCAACGCCACCTATAGCGAATCCAATAAAAAAGTCCTCTAAACCGAGCGAGGTATTTGTTATGCGTAGTGGTTGCCACCAATCATGCAGATGGAGTTTTTGGCTTGCAAGTCCGGCAAAACCAAAAGCTAGACTAATTATCAATATTTCGCGCCTAGTATCTTTTCGAATTAAAAACAACACCACCCATATCAAAAGAAAAAGGGCTGCCCAAGTGGCGTAAAAGAATTGGTAATCAAGCATTTTGTTGACTCTATTTTAGCATTATCGGTGGTGTACAATTTGATTAAATCAACCTGGAGTTCTTCTGATGAGTGCGACAAATCTAAACGTCAAAACCGTCAACGTCCACAACCTGAAAATCGATTACGAGCGAGGACACAAAGTCGCTTCGTTTTCTTCGCTTGCAAACGGCGGCCCGATCACAACCATGCGTGTGGACGACATCCGAGATGGTCTAGTCAGGGTCTATATGCCACGAAGCAAACTAAAAGACCCTCGTCTGTTCCAGTATGCCAACCAGGTTGTTTGGCTAAACGGCAACTGGCAATAGCAAAACTTACGGCGGCCTTCGGGCCGCCTGTTTGTTCTTGTTGACTCCAAACCAAAAGCCTGTAGAGTGAGCGAAAATGACGTTCTGGAGGAATACGATGCAAAGACTAGGTGTCCACCGCATAAGGAAGTACAGGCATAAGTGAGACAAGCGGAAAAGAATCTCATTCGCCTCATTCGAGGGCGGTCGGATTAAGAGGACTTATCTCGACCGTTTGGGAACTCTGCCGAACGGCGACATTATTGCCGAAGTTCCGGCAGACACACGCGACCCACGTCTAGCGAAATACGCCGGCGAGATGGTCGCTCTGTTCAACATATGGAAACGGCTATGACCGGCGGCGACTTAACCGCCGGTATTTGGTTTTGATTTGTGACTCTAACGGGATTCGAACCCGTATTACCGCCGTGAGAGGGCGGCGTCCTAGCCGTTAGACGATAGAGCCAGTTTGGTGCGGATATTTATAGCAAATAAAAATCATAATTGAAAGTGACACTGGAAAAGCCGGCGCGAATCGCCGGCTTCAAACTTCTCGTGCGGCTGGTAGCCGCTAGCAAAATAATCGCCGCAAGAAGCATTGCTGGCGGTGCAGCCTGCGCCGCCTCTTACGCCTCCTCGAATTGACAGCTCGCATATACTGCGCCATCGCGCAGTCGCTGCGATAGAACATTTCCTGGGAGCGCTTGACATTGGCCAACAGGTTTTCGACTGTCGGCTCGGGCAATAGAACAACCCGTCCCATTCTGTCTCCTCCTTCAGTGCAAAATGATTTCCTTGCCGACCACCTTCCATTCGACGGGTTTGATCAAATGATGGTGCGCAACTCTGATCGAATGAAGCGGTCCGTCAAGCTCCTTCGTCCAGTAATCAAGGAAACCTTTCAATTCCGGAAACCTCGGTGCGAGGTCGTACTCCTGCCAGACAAACAGTTGCAAGAGCCCCGGATGGTCGGGCATGTGGTAGAAGATTTGCGCAGTCGTGAGGCCGTAGCCTTGCAACTGCTTCTTGAATTCAGCACTGGCGTGCATGGCGGCCTCCTTCCTGTTCAATGTGCGCCATAAAAATCATAAACCCATTCTGCTCGCGAGGTAAAGAAAAACCACTGCTTTGCAGTGGTTTTTCTTCGTTGTCAACTGATTTAGTTGTCAGTCGTGAACTCCTCTACCCCGCCGCAGATGAGTTTGTCATCGCCGCCGTCATCTTCGAACTCAACACAGATTTGGAAGAAGTAATCGGTGTCATCATTGAGATCAGTGACGTTCTCGGTGTAGGAATCAGAACCGTCGAGGTCATTGTCAACGAGAACTTTCTGGAGATCATCGCCGTCTTCATCAATGTCACTGTAGGTGTCATAGTCGTCTTCAATATCTTCAACTTGGGTTTCGTCTTCTCCGTAAACGAAGAATACGCGGCCGTTGTCAAAATCGTTCATGTCAACATCGCCGCGAAGAGTAGCTTCGTCGTCATCAATGTTGGTAGCACTCTTGGTGGTAGCATCCGGCTCATCGTCACTGCTTCCGCCGCTACTTCCAGTTTTGAAATCTTCCACACCGCCACATTTGAGAACGTCGTCATCGTCTTCATCTTCATAACCGACGCAGATCTGATAGAAGTACTTGGTGTTTTTTCTAAGATTAGTGACCTTCTTTTCATACTCCTCATCGCCGTCAAGACTGGAATCCACTCTGATCTTCTGCAGATCATCACCATCTTCATCAACGTCGCTATACGAATCGAAATCATCCTCGACGTCTTCGATCATGTCTTCATCTTCGCCGTAAACGAAGAACACCTCTCCGTCCTCGAAGTCGTTCATGTCGACTTCGCCGCGCAGGACCGCGGAATCGCTTTTAATAGATTTCGCGGAGTCGGTGCTTACATCCGGCTCGTCATCGTCACTGCCGCCTTTGCCGCTTCGTGGACTGCCAACGACATAAGTATCCTTGTGGTAGCCGATGCCAATTCCGCCGCCGTAATAGTAAGAACCGCCGCTCATTTTCTTGGCCTCGATCTGAGCCTGAAGCTGGGCGATAAGCTTCAAGAGATATTGCACCAACTCCTGTTCACTTCCCGAGTAGGTGTAAGTGGTCGGTGCCGGTGCGTAAGAATAAGGTGAATAATAGTTATAGGATTCTGCCTTAGCTTCGCCACCGGGCACGAAAGCGAACGCAAAAGCCAAAGTACAAACTAGAATTACTAATTTTTTCATGATTAAAATGTTATTTTTCCTCAAAATTCCGGCTCTTTATCCCCTGTTATACCGGTTCTGATGTTCCAACGATACCCTTAATTTGCAAAATTGCAAGATTACAGGGTTTGTCAAGGTCGAACCTCGATAAGTGTCGAGGTTCGACCTTGACACGACCTTGACAGGTGGGTGCCTGGGGACACAGCAAACGACACGCTATTTTGGGTTTAAGCAATTTTTTGCCAAGCACGGTCTTGACGGACGAGCAACTCCTCTGCCCTATCCGGTTCGGCCATAATATCCAGCACTATTCGCTCACAACGAATACTCTGCGAACCCTTTATCAAAATCACGTCGCCTGGTTGTATAAAGTTTTGAAGCTCCCTGCCGGCCGAGACCGAATCGTCGTATTGAAAAATTTTGGCCTCATCGAAACCATGCTCGAGCGCTCCTTCCGCAATGCCGCGCGCGCGAATGCCGACAGTTACCAGCACATCTGCGCCGTCCGCAACTTGTTCACCCACTCTTTCATGAGCGGAAACCGAAAACCGTCCGAGTTCCAACATATCGCCCATGACAGCAATTTTTCTCTTAAAGCCTGTCAACTCATAAAGTGACGAGAGAGCGCGTTCGGCAGCCGTCGGAGAAGAATTATAAGTGTCGTCTATGATAACCGTGTCTTTGATGCCTTTAAGGACTCTCATGCGTCCCGGAGGGGGGTTGAAACCTTCGAGTGCGCGCGCAGTTTCTGTTAAAGAAACGTCAAAAATTGAAGCGACGGCCGCGGCGGCGGCAAAGTTGTAACAGTGCTGAACACCGATGGCTCCTTCTAAAGTAAATTCCGCACTGTCGTTTATATGCTCCACGTAAAAACGCAGACCGCTCGGGAAACCGTTTTTGTAAATTACCTCATCACCCTCGGCGTGGAATTGCGACGGCGAATAGCGGCTGTAGCCGATGGCCTGCTGGCGGG
>CAYZRD010000007.1:0-3864 GCA_964480015.1 uncultured Candidatus Saccharibacteria bacterium | reverse complement strand
TCGTTGTTGAATACCAGAACGCCGTCGCTCTTAAGCGCATCTAAAAGTTCCAGTTTTTCGGCGGTTACCGCTTCCGGTGATTCAAAATATTCCACGTGCACAGGTACGTCGGGAAGGCGCGTGAGCACCACGACGTCCGGCCTGATCCAGCTCGTTAGGCGCTTCATGTCGCCAGGTTTATCAACGCCCATTTCGAGAACCAACACATTTGGATAACGCCCGGGAAAGAGTACAAGCAAAAGGCCGTCAAAAATATTTTTAAGCCACAAAAAAGGATTGCTCCAGGCATTGTGAAGTCCGAGGACGGAAAGCGGAACGCCAACCTCGCTGTTCTGGCTTTTTTCGCTTTTGCGAGCGTGAACCTTTCCCTTTATGGCTTCAAAAATCGCGTCCTTGGTGGAAGTCTTTCCCACGCTTCCGGTGATAGCAATGATTTTCGGTTTGGTGCGCGCGAGGAGCATTTTAGCCTCCCATGTGAGTACGGCAACGACGAGGCCTTTGAAAAATGACTTCATAGAAAATCGGTTTTTAGTTTTTAGTTTTGAGTTTTTAGCTAAAACTAGAAACTCAAAACCAAGAACTAACGGTCCGGAACCAAGCTATAATAGTTTATCAGGAATTTGGTTATATCCATAAACGGCGTAGTCAAAGTCTCCGATGCGAAACGCACCCCTTGCGGCTCCACCGTATAAAGAAACACCAAAAATTGCGGATCGTAGGCCGGAAAATAGCCGAAGAAGGAGTGCAAAAAACGATCATCATAATAGCCGCCGTTAACCGGATCGGCGATTTGCGCCGTGCCGGTTTTGGCCGCGATCGTATAGTGCGGCAGTTCTATGTGGCCGCCGCCGAGAGCATCATCAACAACGCCGACCAGCATACGCGAAATGGTCTCGCTGGTTTCTTCGCTCCAGACCGACTCGCCGTCCGGAAACCTTATTTCTTTCACGGTGCCGTCTTCATACTCTATGGAACTGACGACATGGGGAGTGATGAGCTTGCCGCCGTTTCCGAGCGCCGAAAGAGCGCGTACGGTCGCTATCGGAGTAAGCGCGATACCCTGGCCAAAAGAAGCAGTCGCGTACTCAAGTTCGCGCGGCGAATTGAGGTTGTCTATCTTGCCGTGAATTTCGCCGGGGAGATCGACACCGGTTTCGCTTCCGAGTTTTAAGTTGGTAAAGTACTGGCGAAATTTATCTTTGCCCATGGCGTTCGCGACAAAGGCCACGCCGGTATTAAGGGATTGATTCAGCACCTCCTGCATCGGCACGGTGCCGCGGCCTTTGCCGTCGTAGTTGCGGATGGTAAAGCCGCTTAGCTCCAAATAGCCCGCGTCGTAGTAAGTGGTTGAAGGCGAAACGGCTTTGCTGTCGATGCCGGCGGCCATGGTTAAAGGTTTTATTATGGAACCCATTTCATGGATGTTTTCGACAAGCGGGTTTTTAAAATCTTCGAGTTTGGCGCCGCTTCGGTTATTAGGATCAAAGGTCGGCACCGCGTCGATCGCGTAGATGGCGCCGGTTTTGGGGTTGATGATAACGCCGCCGGTCAGCTTGCTTTCATATTTGTCATTTATTTTTTGCAGTTCGTTTTGGAGCATACGTGAGACTGTCGGCTCAAGCGTGGTTATGATGTCGCCGGTACGATTCGGAGTGCTGTCAAAAAGCATACTGCCCACATTGCTGAAAATTTCCGCAAAGAAATTGACAGACAATCTTTCGTTGTCGTGCGAAAGCGTGTCGTCGTAATAACGCTCCAAGCCGTAGCGTCCAGTTTGTTTTTCCTTATCGGTTTCGCCGCTATAACCGACAAAACCGATCGTGCGCGCCGCGAGAGTGCCGCCTGGATAGTAACGCCAGCGATTCTTATAGAGCTTCACGCCGCTTAAATTTAACGCCTCGACCGCCGCGGCCTCTTCGTCGCTTAAAGTCGCATCTATTTCAACATAGGTGCGATCCGACAAGGTCGCTCGGTAAAGGAACGTTTCCTCGTCAAGATCGATGTATGGATCAAGTTTTTGATACAAATCCTTCGCGTCCTTAACGTTATTCGGATCAACCGCCAAAACGTAGCCGGAAGCCACTGTGGCGGCGGCGATGCGCTCGCCGTCGCGAGTGGTGAAATAGATCGCGCCGCGGTCATAGAGGTCCTCAACCGTGTGGACGTACTGCTTTTCACCTTTGGCTTTGTATTTTTCGGCGTCGAGCACCTGAACCTGGTAAAGGCGGCCAACCAAGATAAGCGCAAAAAACAATACCAGGCCGGTAAACACTCTTATGCGGATAACTGCTTGCCGGCGCATAAATCTAGGTTAGAGGTTTTAGGTGATAGGTTTATTTAGTACCAAACTTAATCTTTGTTACAACTTCCAAATCCGCCGACCGTAAGGTAACTTACCGACTTCCAAGAGCCAGGCCGGCGTCGCCTTTAGTAATAAAAATTTTATTTTTAGCGTCGATAAAGCCGTCAAGCGTGGCGACTTCCTTGCTTAGAGCGTGTTGCTTCTCGATGTAGGCGGATTCAAGCTTGGCAATTTCCGCGCTTATTTTATTTATATCGCTGTCAATTTGTTTTTGCATGACGACGTGGACAACGGCGGCGGAAAGCAAGTACATATACAGGCTTCCGAGCGCCAGCAACAGCGTCAGCAAAAGGCCGCAAATGTAACTTCGTCTGTCTATTTGGTTTGTAGCTACGCGGTTCATTCGGTTTTGGTTTTTTCAATTACACGCAATTTGGCGCTGCGCGCGCGGGGATTGTTTTTTAATTCTTCTTTGCCCGCGATTATGGGTTTTTTGGTAATTCTTTCGGCAAAATGTTCGGTCGTAAGATTTTTGAAAAAAGTTTTCACGACGCGATCCTCAAGTGAATGAAACGAAATGATAGCCATGCGGCCGCCCGGCACGAGGAGCGTGAATCCATCTTCAAGCAGTTTTTTTAAACTTTCCAGTTCGTTGTTGACGGCGATGCGCAGGGCTTGGAAGGTTTTGGTGGCGGGATGGATTTTTGACTTGCCCTTCGAGAAAATTTTCTCGATGATGCTTGCTAGTTCCTTCGCGGTTTCAATCTTGCGCTTTGTTCGCGCTTCAACTATCGCCTTAGCGATTTTTTTCGCGCGGCGTTCTTCGCCGTAGCCGAAAATAACGTCGGCGATCGAACTCTCCTCCCAATCGTTCACGATGTCCGCGGCTGTGAAAGGATAATTCGCCGCGTTACCGTAGGTCATTAGAAGCGGCTCGTCGGAACTGAAGGAGAAGCCCTTTCCACCTTTTTCAAACTGATCGCTACGCCAACCGAGATCGGCAAGAATTGCTGCCGGACAAAGTCTAAGTTTTTTGACAATGTTGGCAATGTGCACGAAGTTCGAGTTTATGAGATGGACAGTGGCTTCCGCTTTTTGGAGGCCGGACGCAGAGTCAATGGCGGTTTTATCGGCATCAAGGCCGACATACACGCCACCTTTACCCAACCTTTCCAAAATGGCTTTTCCATGTCCGCCGCCGCCCAGGGTGCAGTCAATGACGACGCTGTCCGGTTTAAGATTTAGCGCTTCAATCGTTTCTTTAAGTAGGACGGGGGTGTGTTTTTGCATAGGGTTTAGGGTCTAGGGTTCAGGGTTTAGTGTTCTTTACCCTATACCCCATAACCTCTACCCTGCTCTTACAGGACGCCAACGCTGCCGAGTTTTTCCGCCAATTCATCAGCTTGGTTTTCAATTCGTTTTTTGTAATCGTTCCACTTCTTCTCATCCCAAATCTCCACCCTGTCGTGTATGCCCGCGAGAACTACTTTGGTTCCGAGCTTAGCAAATTCTTTTAGAAAATCTGGCACGAGAATGCGTCCAATCTTGTCCACTTCCACTTC
>CAYZRD010000006.1:11736-13692 GCA_964480015.1 uncultured Candidatus Saccharibacteria bacterium | reverse complement strand
CGCGAGTTTGATCGACGCTCTCGGCGATGAAGTTCGCCGGAAAGAGTTTCTTCTCAAATTCTTTTTTGTGCTCGAAAGGATAGTGATATTGCGCGTAAGGCATCGAACCAGATTCGTACCAACAATCAAACACGTCCGGAACGCGCTCGAGTTTCGTGCCGTCTTTATCAAACACGTCAAAGTCGTCTATGTAAGGCCGATGATAATCGAGTTCGTAATTGTCGTTGTGGGGCAAAGGCGTAAACGGGAGCTCGACACAAGCACCGGTTTCCAAATTTCCATATTCTTTCCAGGAAGCCAAGGCTCGTTTCATTTCCGCTCCGGTTGAGACCACATAGCGAAGCGCGTTTAATGTGCTTATGTGCCCTACCAGCAAAATGTTCTTGTTTTGATATTTTTTATCCAGTTCATAAAGAAGCTGACCCGCGCGGCGATTGACATCACGGCGATTTTCAACGCCATCTATACTCTTGTTCCATTCATTTTCTATAGAACCGAACAACTTATCGTAATCGGTCCACTTTTTGCCTTCCAAATTTTTGCCAGCGTTAAGCTCATTTAGTCTTGAATCTTCAACAATAGCTTCCGCCGACAGACCGAGATGTTTCCCCACCAATTTGGCGGTGTCGCGAGCACGTTCGAGGCCGGAGTGGAGTATCAGCTCAATGCCCTGACCTTTAAGTTCCTTGGCGGTTTTTTCAACTTGTTGCCTGCCTTTTTCTGTCAGCGGGTTCGGCCGCGTCGGATCGGCATTTATGCTGCCGTCCAAGTTACTCTCGGCCTCGCCATGTCGCATCAAAAAATATTTATTTCCGCTTTTGGGCGCGTGTTCTTGTAGCTCGCAGAGAGAACCGAAAATTTTGTATTCCTTGGTCTTGGGATTGCGCCAAACGGGCAAAGGAGCGCCCCAATAACGCTGGCGCGAAACTGCCCAATCTCGAGCGCCCTCAAGCCACTTGCCGATATATTCCGGCACCCAGTGAATTTTTTTGTTAACCGCGACCAGTTTATCTTTGATGTCGGTCACTTTTACAAACCACGACGTGGTAGCGTAATTGAGAAGCGGCGTGTCGCAGCGCCAACAATGCGGATAGCTGTGGGTGATGTTTTCTTTTTTGAATAAGCGCCCGCTCTCCTTCAACTTTTTCACCACTTCAATATCGGTATCGAGATGCGAGACTTTAGCCTCGTCATCATCTTTCGGTTTAACGAGCGCGCAGTTAAAACCCTCAACAAACGGCAAGAAGTGGCCGCTTTCGTCAACGTGATGAACTATTGGAATATTGTGCGCTTTGGCAAGCTCCATATCTTCCTCGCCGTAAGCGGGTGCAAGATGAACGGCGCCGGTGCCATCGCCCTCCACATCAACATAATCGGCGTGATAAATTTTCCACGCGTTTTCTTTTCCATCAAATTCCTGTTTTCGCCAGAAATCAAAGGGCGGCAGGTATGATTCTCCAACCAGTTTTTCTCCCTTAAACTCTTCAACTATTTCGTAAGACTCGTCATCGACCACTTGGGTCAGAAGGTTCTTTGCCAGAATATAAAATTCTCCGCTTTTTAATTTTGCATTGTCATTTTGATTTTTGACATTTGCATTTTTAATTTTGACGTAAACAAAATCCTTGTTTACGGCAGCCGCCATATTCCCCGGCAAGGTCCAGGGCGTAGTTGTCCAAGCAAGAAGCGACGTGCCTGGTTCATAAACTAGCGGAAGTTTCACCGTCACCGCGATATCCTTGATGTCTTTATAACCAAGATTGACTTCAAAGTTCGAAAGCGTCGTGCCGCAACGCGGACAAAGATGCATACTTTTGAAACCTTCATAAACCAAACCCTTTTTGTTTAGTTCCGAAAAAACCCACCACACGCTTTCGGTGTAGGTCGAGTCCATGGTCTTGTAATCGTTCTCCATGTCGGCCCATCTGCCCATGCGCGGAATGATGCGTTTCCAAT
>CAYZRD010000006.1:0-11640 GCA_964480015.1 uncultured Candidatus Saccharibacteria bacterium | reverse complement strand
CAATCGTCGGCAAATTCGAGCACCGCTCCGCGAGCGGCTTCATTAAAATTCTTCACACCGTATTCTTCAATGTCGCGTTTGGTCGCGAGACCTAGTTTTTTCTCTATAAGATTTTCAAGCGGAAGACCATGACAATCCCAGCCCCATTGGCGGCGTACGTGATAACCATTCATTGTCCAAAAGCGCGGCACGGCGTCTTTTAGCGTACTTGCAAGAATATGCCCGTAGTGCGGCAGACCGGTAGCGAAAGGCGGTCCATCATAAAACACAAAGTCGCCCATGGGCGCTTTTTTCTCCAAACTCTTATTAAAAATATCGTTCTTTTCCCAGAACTTCTGCACCTCCTCCTCGCGCAACGCGACATCACTCTTTTCAAAGTTCTGACTTTTGACTTTTGACTTTTGACTTTTCATCTTATGTGTATCAGACATATTAAAAGCGTGTGTATCAGACACGCTAATGCATATTAGCACGATTATTCAATTTAAAAAGTAAAGGCGGGCCGGACGCCTAAGCGTCCGGCCTGTTCTTGCTTTGCGCCAATGCCGCCGCGATGCGTTCGCGGATGACGTTTTCGTGAGCCGTGATGTCATCCTTGTTTTTATCGTAAACTTCGACCGACCGGGCATCGACGAGGATTTCGGCCTTTTCGGGCTTGAAGTTTTTGATATAGTCAAAAACTTCAGCCGACGGCACCGAATAGTAATCCGGCTGCGGCAAGCCGTTATACAGACAGATGATTTCCATGCCTTGCTCCAAAATTTGCTCTAAGAACTATTACTGACAGGAGACAGGTTAAGTTACCATGAAAAGAAAAACCCGGCCACAGGTTGGCGCGGGCGCGCCAACCTGTGGCCGGTGGACCGATCCGATTAGCGCCACGCCTTTATCCCGGCGAAGCAAAGGAACGCCACCACCGCAACAGCCAACGATATGGCTGCGAGACGGTGAAAAAAGGGATCATAAATAGTTGCTACAGACGAGATTACTTCCATTTTCACCTCCTCTTTTAATAACGAAATTATACATCCAAATTATCTTGGCTACATCCGCTCCGGTGCTTTTATTCCGAGAAGCCATAAGCCGTTTTTAAGGGTTTGTTTTACGGCCATAGATAAGGCGGCTTTGTATGAGGCAAACCGATCGTCCTTATCGGCAATTTTTTCGTTGGCGTAAAAAGTGTTGAATGAGGAAGCAAGTTCAATGAGAAAAGTGGCGACTTGATGCGGTTCTCGCGCCAAGAAAGCGGACTTAACAATTTCCGGAAAACGATAAAGAATTCTTTCCATTTCGTAGGCCTCCGCGGGCGCGCTTTCAACAGCAAAAGAAATGCCGGCGCCGGTGGCTTTCTTCAACACCGAGTTAATACGCGCATGAGTGTATTGGAGGTATGGCCCGCTAGCGCCTTCAAAGGAGAGCGCCTGTTCTTTGTTGAAAATCGTATCTTGGTAAATGCTTCCCTTCAGCGTCGCGTATTTGATGGCGGCTATGGCTATGTCGCGTGCCAATTCCTTGCTTTCAAGCACTCCTGATTCTTTCATTTTATTTTCGGCGGCTTCTGTAATATCGTCAATAAAATCAATGGCTGTTATCACGTCACCGGTGCGAGAAGACATTTTGCCTGTCGAAAGTCGTACCATGCCATGACCGATGTGCTCGGTCTTCTTCGCCAATTCCGGATAAACAAAACTCATGGCCTTCAGCAACACTTTAAAGTATTCGCTGATTTCTTTGGCGGTAGAAATGACCGAATGGTCGTAGTGAACATAATCGTCTTTTAGTTTGGCTAGTGCCAATTCTTTGGCTTCGTAGGTCGGAAGGCCTAAGGAGTTGAGAAATACGCGTGAGTGCAGTCCATATTCCTCGCCACGAAACACTCTGGCACCGTCACTTTCCGGAAAAACTTCAGGATTATTCAACACCAACTCTTTGCCCAAACCGGCGGCTTCGCTTTCAAAAAAGTAGTGATCAAATTCCGTGCCGAGAATTTCGTAAATGCTTTCAAAATAATCGAGCGAGACTTGGCGGCCTTTGTTATAGAGGGCGTTTAGATTTTCATCACTGCGTTCATAGAGCGCTTTGTTTATTTCCTTTATTTTGCTCGCCGCCGCTTCGTTTTCTTTATTTGCGGTCGCGCCGATGGCATAGGCCCTGCCCAAATCTTTGGCGGTGAAACTGCTGTCGGCAGTAATGCCCATTTCCATCATTCCGTAAATGGCGGAGGCCACGTGGAGACCGACGTCTCCCTGGTAATTTACTCTCCGCACGTCAGCTCCTTGTGCCATGAAAAGACGGGAGATCGATTCGCCGACGGCATTGGTGAAAAGGTGTCCAACGTGAAATTCTTTGAAAGGATTTGGGTCTGTGTATTCAACTAGCACGATCTTGTTATTCCAGTCCTCGTTCATTCCCCACTTATCACCGGTTTCTAAAACCCGGCCGACTTCTTTAACAAAAAAATCTCGCGTGAGACGAAAATTTATGAAACCCGGTCCGGCGACTTCGATTTTCTCGACGTATTCGATTTGACCTTCGAGCGCCGCGCGAAGTTGCTCTGCAACTTCGCGCGGCGCTTTCCTCGCCTCCTTGGCCACCACCATCGCCACGTTGCTGGAGCAGTCGCCGTGAGAAAGTTCTACCGGATGTTCAACTGTAAAATCAATTTCCGGTAAGCCGAGTTTTCTAAGAGTATCGGAGATCGCGGTACGTATTACTTCCTGCATAAATTGTGCTAACACGGTACATCAAAAGCCCGCCGATAGCCACCGGCGGGCCGTTCGCCATTCAGCGGTTGAGAAAGAAGATAGCATACCACATCCCCAACCCTGTCAGGACTGCGACTCCCACACAACTGAATTGGTCGGCGTCACTGCAATGACTGTACGACACCATCAGTACATCTTTGGGTAAAACCGGCCGGCAGATTCCGGAAGTCCTGTACCCCAAATAGGTTACCAGCAGTGACTCCCTATCGTTCGCCGCACTGAGCTCATACAATTTGTTTACGGCCCATGCGCTTCGGCAAACAACAATGCCTGGTAGGAGTCTTATCTCAACATCGTTAACCTCTTTAGAAAAATCCAGACTGGCCCACGCGCGAACGCTCAGAGAAAGCGCCATCGAAACGACCAAAACTATTCTGGTGATTTTGTACATGCGGGCCTCCCTCTTTTGGTCCCTTGCGAAAAGAATACTCCCAGGAAAAAATCTTGCAACTTAATCCATCTTTGTCGCCAGTTCTCCTACCGGTTTTGAACTATCCACCGTGAAATTCTCACGGCCTAAAACCTGCCCCCTCGCGGTCTCTACCGAACAGCGCCATTTGCCGTCCTTAAAATTGCTGATCTGGGTGTAGCCGCGATAGCCGTCGTCGCGGCCGCCGCTGATAGTGTATGAAAGCCGAGAGCGTCGCACCCATTCTTTCTTTTCTTCATCGTAATAGTCCCAGCCGTGATAAATGTCGGTCGCAATGCGCGTTGGCGCGAAGACCTTGGCAAAGCAAAAAATATCGCCGCCCTTCCCCGGATGAAAAACCGTGTCCGAGCGCTTCCAAAACTGCCACCAACTTCCCTTCTCGTACTTTAGTTCGTAAGTGCCGTCATCAAAGCGCAACAGCGAGTGGTAAATGCCGACTTCCTTAAGCGAGAGCGGTATCGGTGGAATAATGTTGGTGAAGTAAAGAAAATTGAAAGCGGCGAAAATGAGACCGATAACAAAAACCACCGAACGCTTTTGAAGGTCAAAGAAATTCGGAATAACGGCGCGAAGCGCGTAGAGAAAAAAACGCATAATGACAAGCGCCAAAAGGCCGCTTCCAAGAAAAACCCACGGACCCATATAACCGGTCGCGACAGGAACAACCAAAACGACGTAAGAAAACAAACCGACAAACAACATCGAAAGGTTGAAGACCAAACGGCTGGCGCGGTCGTGGATGGTTTCATTAAAGTAAATGACGGCCAAAATGATGAGCAGGAACGGCCAACTTTCGGTCCAATCGCCCGAACGGCCGTAGAATATAAGCATACCGGAGAGAAGACCGCCAAAAGCATATTGAACAATAAGTGGCGTGAATTTGCGCGCGTGCGGCGTTATGCTCTCAGGCAACTTGCCGGCGGTCGCGGCGTAGAGAAAGAGAATGCCAAGCATCGCGAGCGCGACGTAGGAAAACAAGAGAACATTGTCGAACAGTTGATCAACTCGATTTAATGTGAGGTTATCGACTATGAACCCAAGAAAAAAAGCGACCGTGAGCCAATGGCGCTTGAGGTGCACTGCCGGCCGCGAATTGGCGGCGTTCTTGAGAGATTGGAGCATCAGTGTATTGTAACCGATGATTACGGGCTTCGGTACCATCCTCTCACGGTATGATATTATGTAATATCATACTAAAGTGTTGATTGGCCGAAGTGAAGTGGTGATGGGGCTCTAGGTATGAAAAGGGCGCGGCCTCACGGCCGCGCTTCGTGCGTGCACTCGGTATGATCTGACTAGCCGAGGTCTAGTAATGGAGGTCCCTCCAGGAACGCGAACGACATTTGCGTACGTGTAGTCCTCGTACCGTTCTGAACCTCCTGTTGGCAAACCTGCGTACAACAGAACCCGCCTGGGACTTTGTATTTGCCATTCTGGATGGCGTTGAAACGCTTGCCGCAGTAGATATTCTTGCAGGAGACTTCTTGGGATTCCCGATGACCCGACATGGCTAACTCCTTCGTTGCCGTAACTTCAAAATACCACGACGAAACAGTGCAAAAGGATAATTTTGCACAGGCCTAACTAAACTTTATAAATCGTCCAAGAATTAAGCTCCAACGTTGACTATTTCGCCCAAATTCCTTAATGTTGCGAGCGGGAAAAGAAACCGGCGCTTGCGCCAGATCGGAGGAGTAATGTCTCACCAAATCTTTCCGGACGGCGCCAATTTGATAGCGATGTTGCAAAATGCCACATCGAATCAGCTGGGCCGGACGTTCGATCTTTCCACAATTGGACAAAGCATGTCCGAAATCGAACGGAAATATGACGTCGGCAAGGATGACATCACTGCCGACTGGTCGCGGTGGCTGGCCAAGGTCGCCTCACTCGTCAACGACCGGGCAATCCAGAAATCGGAAATGCTCATTACCTTCGCCGGTATCGACCTCTACTATCTCGTCGAGGGCCACCGCGATGATCAGTACAACTTTCGCTATCGCTTCGGCTCGAACCAGCCGCCGAATTTGGAGGTGAAATGGCAACTCGAAAAAGAAAACAACGAGTCGCGCGGTGAGGTGAAGTTGAAGGTTGGCGACACAAAACCTGACAACGTCCGCGCGCTCATGGCGGTGGTCGGTACGCTCTCCAAATCGTGCCACCATTTTTGCATCCACCAGAGCGGCAACATCTGGAATTTTCGCACCCAGTCTGCCCTCGTCGAGGTCGTCGTCTATAAGGTAGGGCCCCTCGAAAAGCATTCGACACATGTCTTCGTCGAGATCGAACCGCGAAAATACAATGACGCGGAACACGCGCTCAAGGTCATCTCGTGGTTCGAGAAACGTCTCGGTCTCGAACAATACCGGTGCAGAGAAAGTATTGCCGAGATCTTTGGTCCGAAGTCCTAAACGAAGGAATCGGGAATCGGGAACTTCTCGCAGAGCACGCGCACTTCGTCGCGTAGCTCTGTTTTTTTATTCTCGTCGTCTTTATTTTTGAGCGCCTCGATCATTATTTCCGCAAGTCTCGTCGCCTCCGCCTCTTTCATTTTGCGTGTTGTCATCGCCGGCGTGCCAAAGCGTATGCCCGAAGGATCCATGGCCGTGCGCGTGTCGTCGGCGATCATGTTTTTATTTAGCGTAATGCCGATCTCGTCAAGCACAACCTCCGCTTCCTTTCCGGTTACCCCCAAAGAACCATAAACATCGGCCAAAAGCAGATGGTTGTCTGTGCCGCCGGCAAGCAAGCGCACATTGGCATCTTTAAAAACTTTCTCCATTGCCTTGGCGTTTTTAAGAATTTGCTTGGTGTATTCCTTAAAAGCCGGTGTCAGCGCTTCGCCGAAGCATACGGCTTTGGCCGCCAGTTGATTCATGTGCGGCCCGCCTTGGAGTCCGGGAAAAACCGCCTTGTCAATTCTCTTCGCTATGTCTTCGCTCTCTCTTGTAAGAATCATGCCGCCGCGAGGACCGCGCAGAGTTTTGTGAGTCGTTGTAGTGATCACGTCAAAGCCGTCGTCAAAAGGATTGCGCGCCGAACCGCCCGCTATAAGGCCGGCAATGTGGGCCATATCAGCGACAGTATAAGCGCCGACTTCCTTGGCAATTTCTACGAACTTAGCGTAATCAAGCTCGCGAGAATAAGCGGAGAAGCCGGCCAAAATGATTTTCGGTTTATGTTCCAGCGCCACTTGCCGAAGTTCGCCATAATCAATCTCGCCCGTATCCGGGTCTTTCATCTTGTAGCGAACAAAATTGAATACCTTATTAATCGATGTGGTCGGATGCCCGTGCGTTAAGTGTCCGCCGTGAGAGAGATCCATTCCGAGCACGGTGTCGCCCGGCTCCATAAGAGCGAAATACATGGCGACGTTCGCCGGCGCGCCTGAAAGCGGCTGAACATTGGCAAATTTGCAGTTAAAAAGTTTTTTGGCGCGTTCAATGGCTATTGTTTCGATAACGTCGGTGTAAGTCTGACCGCCGTAATAGCGCTTGCCCGGATAACCCTCGGAGTATTTGTTGGTGAACACCGAGCCGTTCGCTTCGCGAACGGCTTTCGAAACGTAGTTTTCCGAAGGTATCATCTCAATACCGCGCGCCTCGCGTCCTTCCTCGCCCAAAATCGCGTTGTAAACTTCTTGGTCCTGATTTTTTATGTGGTCGTATTCTTGTGACATGGCTAAAACAGATTAGTAAATTGATAATATTTTCTGCTTTAGCTTCGTTAGATCATGCCGAGATGATTGGTTTTACCAAATTGTAGAGCTCGTCGCCAATATCCTCAACCGTACGCAACTGCATATCCTGCATACAGTCAATTTTATAGGTATTTGGATAGATATTCAGAACTGAATCCGCCCTTTCGTCAACCGATCTTTGGTGTTCAATATCTGTTTCCGACTTGTCTGCTTTCTTGTCTTCTTTTTTCTGCAATTCCGCCCGGACTTCCGCAGGCGCGGATAGGTAGAACACCGCGTCTGGAAGCGGTAGGCCGAACACTTCATGTTCTAGATGATATATCCACTTCACTGTTTCCTTACGTTCTGTTTCGTCCGCTATCTTTGCACCTTGATGGAGCATATTGGCTGAAGTGTAACGGTCGAGAATGACGATTGCCCCTTTTTCAAGCCATTTCAAAATTTTAGATTTGGCATCAAAGCGATCAACGGCAAACAAAGCCGAGGCCACGCGCGAATCCACGGACATAAAGTCGCCGTACTCACCGCGAAGACACCCGCCAATCGCTCCCCCAATCACTTCGCTATAGCGAGGAAAACTCAGTGTTTCCACTCTACGCCCTTCCGCCTCCAATTTTTGCTTAAGTCGCTCCGTCTGCGTCGCCTTGCCCGAAGCATCGCCGCCTTCTATGACAATGAGTCTGCCCTTCTTTTCCATAATTTAACAATGGTTTGGTTTGAGTTTTAGTTTCTGAAAATCGATAACGTGCAAGGCCGGGGGTAGTGGCGAGGAGATGTATTCGAGTATACATTGACGAGCCGCTGGGAACCAAAACGCAGACGGCCGCGATTTTCAGAAATTCAACTGTGAATTTTTTTGTTGAAGCCGCCCACCACCGCCATTTCTGCTTTTATGGGCGGATGCGACTCGTAATTGTTTAGAATCACGTGTTCGGGGCGAAAACTATCAAGCGTGGTCACCTCGTCGCTTATTGTCACGGTCGGGAACGGCAGCGGTTCTCTCCCCATCTGCTCTTTTGCTTGCTCAATATGATTTTTGTAAATATGAACATCGCCAAAAGTATGAACAAATTCCCCGGGCTGATATCCGGCTATTTTGGCGAGAATAATGGTGAGAAGCGCGTAACTCGCAATATTGAAAGGCACACCGAGGAAAATGTCCGCCGAACGTTGATACAGTTGAAGGCAGAGACGACCCTCTTTGATGTTAACTTGATACATATTATGGCAAATCGGAAATCTCGCGGCCTCCCCCGGTTTCGCCATCGCGTAGAGATATTCCGGATTCCAGCTTGTCACTATAGCATTGTGGCAGCTTGGATCCTTTTTAACTTCATCAACCACCCACTGGAGTTGGTCTATGCTGCCGCCGTCGCGTCTTGGCCATTTGCGCCACATTTCACCATAGATCTTTGGCAACTCACCGTGTTTCTTGGCAAAATCGGCGTCCGTGGCAATTTTGTTTACGAATTCTTCTTTGGTTAGTTCCGGCCAACCTTCTTTTTCTCTCTTGTCGTTGTAAATGCGAAGCGGATAGTCGTCCCAAATATGAACGCCATTGTCCACCAGATATTTGATGTTGGTCTGCCCCGACATAAACCAATAAAGTTCATGCAAAACGCCTTTCCAAAAAACTTTTTTGGTGGTTAAAAGCGGAAGACCTTCGGAGAGTTCGAAGCGCATCTGTTTGCCAAAGAGACTGTAGGTCACGTCGCCGGTATCAGCGTCTTCTTGTCGGTCGCCGTGCTCTATAAGCTCGCGCATTATGTCCAAATATTGATATTCGGGGTGTTTTTGCATATTACTTTTTCTTACTGTTCTTTTTAACTTTCTTACTCTTGTTGCGCGCCAGTGGACCGGTTTTGGGCGGCACGTAGCCGGCTATGTTATTGAGATGGTACCTGCCTTTTTCTTTGTAATCCGTTTTAGCTTCTGACGAAAGCGGTGAAAAAGTGAGCTGGGCTATTTCCATGCCGGGACGGAGAATGATTGGCACGTTATTGAGATTGCAGAGTTCAAGCGCGATATTGAGGAAGTGGCCGGGGTTTACAAGTCCGGCGGAGTTGTGTACCAAAAGGCCAATGCGCGCGAGCGATGATTTGCCGTTGACTTCGATGAGGTAGCGTTCCGAACCGAAATACTCTTTGGAGTAGCCGAGTATGGACACGCCGGGGTGGAGAACAAACTCACCGCCGTCCTCCACTTCCACCGAGTGAGTGTTTGGATACACGCCTTTCACCGGATCGATAAAGCTCGTCGTGTGCGGGTCGTTGATGATAAACGTATTGCCGAGACGAATGTCATAACTAGCCGGTTGCAGGCGCTTCGCATCAAACGGTTCTAGGGTTATATCCTTCCCTTTTACCGCCGCTTTGATGTCTTTATCTGATAGAAACATAATTCTAGGTTGTAGGTTTCAGGTGTTAGTTTGTAGTAAACGATTGAGAATCTGTGGCTCGTAACGGTATGCACTTATTCCAAGACTTGCGGCGGAATCGACATTCTTTTGGTCGTTGTCTACAAATGCAATTTCAGATGGTTCCACCTTTAAATCGTTTAGTATATGTTGAAAAAATTCAGGGTTTTCTTTACGCATTTTCAAATGCGCGGAAAAATAAACTCCATCGAGCAAATGTTCTTTGTTTAGCAAATCAGAAATGGCTTTTGCTCTGTAGGCCTCATTGTTTGAAGCCAAGTAGCATTTAACGCCTTTGTCTCTGAAATTTGATGTTGTTTCCTTGATTCCGTCATTTAAAACTACGTCGGAATCAAACCAGTAATTCAAGAAATCTTCGACTGTGCCAGACCAGTTCCACTTTACCAGATATGCCTTCAGTTCCTCTTTTAAGTCTGCTTCTCCTTTTTGACACAAAACAAACGGGCCCTTAAAAAATTCCAAAACATCTGCAATCGGTACATTGTACTCTCGTGAGAAACGTTCACTGAAATATTCCCCTTTCTTGAGAACAACTCCATCTGCATCTAATAACAAAATCTTCATACTACTCAATTACAAAAACCTTATCTGTCCCGTAATACTCCGGCCAATTTTGATTGTAATGCGCGAACATACGCTCAAGACGGTCCTGCGGCAATTCTTCAACGCCAAGTTCGGCCATTAGCTCAGCAATCTCCATTTTCACTTCGTCCAACTTGCTTTCATCGTCAATAACTTTTTCAAACTCCGCCAAATAGCCATAGCCGGCGTTTTTATCGAGACAAACATTAGCGCCTTTGTAATTGTATTCCTCGCGTTCACGCGACCACTTGGCCTGATAGCGAAAGCCAGCGCTTTGCAGAAAATTATCCAACTCTTCGAGCGAGGCCTCAACCGGTTCTTCAAATTCCAGTCTGGAGACGGTATTGGCGCTTGTGCCTTCATCGACGGAGGCTTTCACCACAAGAAGTACCTCGTCGTCTTTTTGCCTAGTACGCACCGAAAAGTCCTTGCCGCTTTCCACGATGTGCTTCAGCTTGCTTAATTGGTCTTCGGACAGATGAGAAGCTACGGTGGCGACAAGGGCATTCATATCACCTCCTTCAAAATAATGATTAAGCTGTTTGTTGGCGGCTACGCGCGAACAGGAAGGATCAAGCTCGCACATTTTTTTAACGAGCGCGGACGCCTTTTCCGCTTCGCCAAGCAAACTTTTTACTTCAATTTCGTACTTAGTCATGAAAATTTACCACTAAATTATACCTGCCTACTCTTTGGTGGCCAAAAATAATTCATGTGTCATAATCAGGCCATGTCTAGCCTTAAAAAACACATACCCGTGGTCATAGTCGCCGGAATAGGAGAAAGGACGCGCGCCATCGGTAAAGACGACCAGATACTTTTTTATGTACCTGACGACCTGAAACGTTTTAAAGAACTCACCTTGGGCCACCCGGTTATCATGGGGCGCAAGACTTTTGAATCGATATTAAAAATGCTCGGCAAACCGCTTCCCGGACGCACCAACATCGTTGTTACCAGGGACAAAGACTACCAACAGGAAGGGGCGCTGGTGGCGCACACACTCGAAGAGGCTTTCACCTTGGCGGAGGAAGAAAATCCTACGGAAATTCACATCGGCGGCGGCGCGGAAATTTACAAGCAGGCTTTGCCCTACGTCGATAAACTTTTTCTAACGCTGTTTGACGATGATCGCGAAGGAGACACTGTCTTTCCCGAATACGAAAACGAATTCGTGGAAACAGCGCGGCACGGCGTACGCGAACACGAGGGGCTGAAATACGAGTGGGTTGATTACGTGCGGAAGTAAAAACAACAAAGAGGGGCCAGTTGGCCCCCCTTGATCCTCGTGAATTTCCGCGCCGTTAGAGTTGCATGGCCAACCACTTGTAGGCGGCTTCCAGATAAGCTGTGGCCGCTTCCGGCCTGGTGCCTGGAGACATCGCTATCCGTAACTGGAAGTCGGCGATAGTCTTATGAACTTTTGGCGCAATCAGCTCTTTATTATCGGGTTTGACTACGTCAAAGCTCTCCACCTCCAGAAATGCAATTATCAGATGTTTTTTCCTCCAGTTCTGCCGGCTCGATGGCGTGAGGCAATCCACGAGAACCGGCAATTTGCTTAAGTCTTGCAGTCTGCAAGACAGTCCGCATTCTTGCTCGAGTTCTCTCTGGAGGGCACTGGCGGCCGATTCCCCGTCGTTAATTCCGCCGCCGGCGAAATTGACTTTCCGTTGAGGCGATATGCCAGACAAAAAACTCAGAAACTCGCCCTTCCGCCCTATTT
>CAYZRD010000005.1:0-15162 GCA_964480015.1 uncultured Candidatus Saccharibacteria bacterium | reverse complement strand
CGGAAATGTACGGCTCGACGCCGCCCAATTTCGCTTTACCGCGCTCCGCGATTAGTCTTCCGCGAATGGTATTTTCAATGACTTCCGGAGCTTCGTTTATTTCTTTAACCATAAAGTGCTCGTAGCCTTGCTTCTGTACTTGCTCCAAATCCCATTCAATTTTTTCTGCCGATTTTTCGAGCTTTTTGCCGTCGCGCGCGACGACTTGGTACCCATTTGATGTGACAACTGCCATTTCCCCATCTTCGAGATAAACCACATCTTTGGTGTGTGCAAGGAGAGCTGAAGGATCAGAAGAAACAAAATTACCCCCGCTTCCAACCCCAATAACTATTGGGCTTCCGAGGCGCGCCACTATGATTTCCTCAGGTTTTTTGTCGCTCATTACCAGAAGACCGTAGGTGCCCTCAACCATCGAGAGCGCCTTCAAGACGGCGCCCTTTAAGTCGCCGTCATAAAAGGAACCGATGAGTTTGGCAAGTACTTCGGTGTCGGTTTCGGTCTCAAAGGTGATTCCCTGGACGCGCAGGCCGTCTTTAAGAGCGCGGTAATTTTCAATAATGCCGTTATGGACTACAAAAACTGTTCCGCTCATATCGTTGTGCGGGTGAGCGTTCACTTTTGTCGGCGCGCCGTGGGTGGCCCAGCGTGTGTGCGCGATGCCGGAAGTGCCGGGTATTTCTTCTTTGATTTCCGCGACCAGGTTGTCTATAGGTCCCACGGCCTTCACAGCACCATACCCGGGAATGTAAATGCCGGCGGAATCATAGCCGCGATACTCCAAAGTGCGCAGGCCCTCGATGAGAATCGGTTCGGCCAATTTATTTCCTACGTAACCAAATATGCCGCACATAAATAAGTAGGGTTTAGGGTTTAGGGTATAGGGATTAGGTATAGTGTGGCGGCGCGGCCTGCGGGCCGCGCCGCGCCAAAAACCATCGCTACACCATTATGATACTCCTACCGTGAGGAATAGGTTACTGCGTCGCAGAATTCTAGAATTAATGAAGACTACTTTATTAGATAATCCATATATCTTGCAAGATATACAGACCAATCTACCTATCATCAATGAAGGCAGATCGAATCTTATTAAACAATAAATACTGTAGTGCGCTTTGAGGCGCGAGAAATTGAGTAAAGTTCAAGGCAAAATGAGATTTGTGGCTGGGGGGAGTCCTACATGGGCGTAGGGTGGGAGAGCAAAGCGAAGTTTCAACGTAGAAATTTGCCAATTTCTCGCGCCGACTTACTCCTGAAGGAAGCCGCCGGCCTGATGCGCCCAGAGGCGTGCATAAACCCCGCCATAATTCACCAGCGCGTCGTGCGAACCGTCTTCTACTATTTTTCCGTTTTCCAGCACAATGATGCGGTCCATTTCACGCAAAGTAGAAAGCCGGTGTGCTATCGCCACTACTGTCTTCCCTGTCATCAATTTATGCAAGGCTTTTTGAATTGCCACTTCACTTTCACTATCTAGCGCCGATGTAGCTTCGTCCAGCACCAGAATCGGAGCGTCTTTAAGCATCGCGCGAGCGATAGCTACGCGTTGTTTTTGACCGCCAGAGAGCTTCACTCCGCGCTCACCTACCAAAGTGTCGTAGCCTTCCGGTAAATCTTTGATGAAGTCGTGGGCTTGAGCTTTTTTGGCCACGGCAATAATTTCTTTGTCCGTTGCGGTTAGCTTACCATAGGCAATATTTTCACGGATTGAACGGTGGAAAAGCAGCGGCTCTTGCGGCACCACCGCAATTTGTTCCCGCAAAGAATCCTGCGTCACTTGGCTAATATCCTGTCCGTCAATTTCTATCACTCCACTGTCTATATCATGCTGGCGCAGTAGCAGTGAAACGAAAGTGGACTTCCCTGCGCCCGAAGGTCCGACGAGACCGACTCTTTGCCCCGCCGGGATAGTGAGGTCGAATTGATTAAATACTTTGTTCTCTCCGTACTCGAAAGTGACATTTTTCCAAACAATACCTGCCTCGCTAATTTTCATTTTTCTGGCCCCAGTTTTATCTTTGACGTCGTAAGGAATAACTAGATCATTCAGACCTTCTTGCATCTCCCCAAAAGAACGAGCAGTGGCATTAAAGACTCGGCCGATGAAAATGAGAGTACCAGTTATTTGAGCCACTAGCGATAAGACCAGTATAAAATCACCTGTTGTAATGTTGCCCAATGACCACTGATGAACGAGAGACCAGAACATTAAAAGGGCGAAGATAAAAAGTATGAAGACGTTCATAGTCATCATCATTTCGCTATAGAACCAACTGGCTTTATCTTTCTTTTTTAAATCTTCAGTCAAGTAGTTTATGGATTTTATTTCCAGTCCTTTTCTGACGTACTGCCTCGTGGCCGAAATATTGCTAAGGACATCGACAATTCGGCCCCTAAGCACGGTGTTGGCGGTGGCATTTTCCATGGCGAGAATGGTTTTTCTTGGGGCCAACATCCTATTTGTTGCAAACAGCACCACAACAAGCACAAGAAATAGGTAGGAAGTGACCGGGTCCACAATATAGAGGAAAAAGAAAGTAACCAGGAACGTGATAAGCGAGTTCCAGTGCGTCCACAGAATTTCTGGCATCACATTGTCCAATGAAGACACAACATTATTTATTTTGCTTAACACTGAGCCGGCAAATCTATCAGCATAAAAGGTGTGCCCGTGTGAAAAGATGTAATCGCAGAGTTCATTGTACCCTTTCTGCTTGACCAGAATTGTCCATTGCATTCCAAAGTATCCGCTCAAACGGTAAAGAAGTTGCACAACAAAAATTGCAACTGGATACATCAGCGCGTAAACAAACACTGAATGGTGATCGGAGCTTTCAACAGCATCCACTATCAACTTAAAAAAGTAATTAGTTGCCTGACTCGTTCCGGCGGCTAGTGCTACAACTAAAAACGAGCCAGTTGCCCAAAACTTGTACGGTTTTGTTACAAACCAAAAATAAGCCAACGGACTAGTCGGAATAACACTTGTATATGCCGCCTTTGGAGCGGTTTTGGTTTTAGCTCTAGTTTTGGACATAAAAAAGGCCTTTGGGAGAAAAGACGTACTAAAAGAGACGGGCTAATTCATGAAATCTTTCTATATTTTACACTACGCCATTTATACACACATGTGTCATGACATTTTGAACTTTAGAGTGTAGTATGTATACATGAGAATATCAAAATACGCTTTATTGAAACCGCAGGCCATAAAACTTCGTAAACAAGGTCTTTCCATACCAGAGATTGAGAAACGAACAGGCATTCCTCGTTCCAACTTGAGCGCATGGCTACACAAGGTGCCTCTAACTGAAAAACAACGACAAAGACTACATCACAATTGGGTAAATGCCCTCGTAAAAGCCAGACAGGAGGCTGTGAGATGGCATAATGCAAAAAAACAAGAGCGCTTGGATTTAGCGCGAGCAGATGCTCTGGCTACACTAAATTCTTTGAACACAAAAGACAGAAACATCATGGAATTAGCCCTCTCGTTGCTCTACCTCGGTGAAGGAACCAAAAAGAAAACCGAGACTTCCTTAGGCAGTTCGGATCCGAGGATATTGCGATTTTACATTAAAGCATTGGGGTCTTTATATTCGTTGCAGCCGAAGGACCTATATTGCCAATTATTTTTAAGATACGATCAAGACGCAGAGACTTCGAAGAAATATTGGTCAAAAGCGCTCAATATCCCCACAGCCTGCTTCAGATACTGCAACTTCGATGACAGAACTAAGGATAGACCGACGATAGAGGGGTACGAGGGAGTTTGTCTAGTTCGAGGTGGATCAGTAGCGATTCAGAGGAAATTGGTGTATCTTGCTAACGCCTATATTGATCAAATAGGAAAATCAGAAATGTCCGGTTAGCTCAGCTGGTTAGAGCGCGGCGTCGACATCGCCGAGGCCACAAGTTCAAATCTTGTACCGGACACAAAGTTAAAAATTGTGAACTGCTTCACAATTTTTGTCTTTGTGTCAGGCGGAGACATGTTTTGGCTATTACTAATACCAAAACAGTCGAGCCGGGGAGGAAGTTCTTAGGAACGCAGTGACTTAGAAACTTGACCCCACAAAGTCACTCCAAAATTTTACTCACCGCCTCCAATGCCCCTTCTTTACTCTTAGCGACAAAAACGAAAGGTGTCTTGTGGCAAAAGACTGCGTCGGGAACGCCAGAGACCGCAGCAAGTCCGGCATCACGGAGACCGGCCCACGCCTGTGGAAATTGAATTCTACTCTCGAAACCAGTCGGATGTATCCGAACTGTAATCGCCGTCCAGTTTTTACTTGTCTTTGAATCTTCTGGGCAAACGACAACGAGTGTTTCTGGATACTGAACGAACAAACGACTCGAAAGATACTGAGGAGACACGACCACACGTTTATCTGGCGCATTTTTATATGCAACTGCGGCGGCCTGCTCTTCCTTCAACCCTGCCACGGCATGGGATACCGCTCGTTTTATTATTGTCCTTGCAAGTTCACACGCTTCGAGAAATGCTGAGTCCATGTCTCGGTCACTTCCCCACTCCGGCTTGAATAATGCAATTACATCCTGTAGAACTGCCGGCTCTATATTCTTGTCGTTCAACTGATACAACGAGACGCCATTGTCATTCGCATCAATTGGCAACACGAGCTTTCGTTCTAATATCTCTGCGACTTCCGCAGAACCGGAAACTTCATTGCCGTAATGTTTCCATATGAGTCCAAACGCCGCGTATGGTATTCCATTATCGCGGACCGGCGCGCCGTTTTGGTGGTGGTCAAAGCGTTTCTTTGTAGGATCATAAACCGCGCCGACATCAATGACCCAATCGGCGGAATTAATTATTGATTCATCACGGGTGCGTAGAATTTCAATGTTTTCTTCTCCCAGGTAAAGTTGGAGCGTAGCCACAGCAAAAACATCGTCCGCATGGAAGCCGCCACCGTGAGTTACTACTTTTTGCATAATTTATGTATAGTACACGTCATGAATATCTTGTCTATTGAAACGTCCTGTGACGAGACGGCGGTTTCCGTGGTGGAAGCGCTGGGTGATTTTCCTAATGCCAAATATGAGATTTTGGGAAACGCGCTGTTTTCGCAAGTGGACATCCATCGCGAATACGGCGGCGTGTTCCCGACCATGGCCAAGCGCGAACACGCAGTAACGCTGGTGCCTATGCTCGAAAAAGCTTTGCAAGAGGCTAAGTTGCCGGAAGCGCCTCACGCCGAACTCTTCCCGGAACAAAAAGAAAAAATTCATGAACTGCTTTATCGCGAACCAGGTTTGGCTGACCAATTGCTTACTTTTTATGAAAAATACAATACCCCGGCAATTGGTCTTATCGCCGTGACCGCTGGGCCGGGCCTGGAACCCGCGCTTTGGGTCGGAGTGAATTTTGCTAAAGCGCTATCGCTCATTTGGAACGTACCGGTTGTCGCAGTGAATCACATGGAAGGACACGTGCTCGTCTCTGTTTTTGACGGCAAGCATTTAGCCAAACTGGAGTTCCCCGCCCTTTCGCTTCTTATTTCCGGCGGACACACCGAACTCATCAGGATGGATAACTGGCAGAAATACGAACGAGTAGGGCAAACTCGTGATGATGCTGTCGGTGAAGCCTTTGATAAGGTCGCTCGTTTGCTTGGACTTCCTTATCCTGGCGGACCAGAAATTTCACGCTTGGCTTCGGAGGCGCGTAAGACTGGGCTGCCAGAATTTGCCAAACTGCCTAGACCAATGATCAATTCCGACGACTTGGACTTTTCTTTTTCGGGACTTAAAACCGCTGTACGCTACGCCGTCGCCGGCAAAAAACTTTCTGACGACGAAGCGAAGGCAGTAGCGCGTGACTTTGAGGACGCCGCCGCCGAGGTGCTCCTAGCCAAGACCAGAAAAGCAGTTGACCAGCTCGCTGTAAAATCCCTAATCCTCGGCGGCGGCGTCACGGCGAATCGCCACATAAGGCAAACTTTTGAAAACTTTTTTAAAACCGAGTACCCGGAACTTAGGCTTTACCTGCCCGACCCCAAACTTTCAACCGACAATAGCATCATGATCGCTCTCGCCGGCCACGCGAGAATATCAAAAGCCATGAACCCCGACGAAGCCATTTTAAAAATCAAAGCCAGCGGCAACCGCTCCCTCACCGGAGAACCATATAAGTAAGTCCCGGACTACTGTTTTACTGTTTTCTATTTTCAAAAAAACAGCAAGCTTTGGTATGATATTACATAATATCATACCAAAAAGTACCACATTTACTTTTGTTGTGGTGTTTTAGTTATAAGGAGGAAATAGCAGAAAATGCAGGGGATATTTCTTTTTCAGATACGCAAGCGGTTGGTTCATTGTTGGTCGTGATGCATAATCTTTTCGTTTCGCAAATTCTTTTTCGATATTAGCGACAGCTTCTTCGTAACCCGGTAGCTGATCATCAAGCCATCTTGCTATTCGATAAACCGTGTCCTTGCCCACTTTATACTCTTCCACTATATCGTCATATGTTTGTCCAGAAAGTATTGCTCTCGCAACCAGTATTCTGCGACCCAGCATTATTCTTTCGCTCTCGCTCAGCAGATCCTTCAAAAACCTTTTCATCGCTTCTCTACCTTTCGCGCTGCTAGCAGCCGTGTAAAGCGCGTCCAATGTCTCTATTCTCTCAACATTGGTTAATTCATTTGATTTCCTTCTCATAAATTTTACTCACTAAATTTATAGTATGATATTACATAATATCATACTATAAGACTGACCTAGTTTATTAGTTTTAAGCATCACTAGAAACGCTTTAATGCGAGGTTTTTTCATGCTAATATCGCCATACATGAACGACGCGAAAAACCCCATTTCACCCGACTTCCTAAAGCCCTACTCCCCCAAGGACAACGAGGACGCCATTTATAAAATGTGGGAAAATTCGGGTTATTTTAATCCCGATGTTTGCATAGAGAAGGGCGTGGCCAGAAAAGACGCCGAAACTTTTTCAATCGTTTTGCCCCCGCCAAACGTTACCGGCACCCTCCACATGGGTCACGCCGCGATGCTGGCGGTTGAAGATATTTTGGTGCGCTATCATCGCATGAGAGGCGATCGTACACTCTGGATACCGGGAACCGATTCCGCTGCGGTAGCGACACAGGAGAAAGTTGAAAAAATAATTTATAAAGAAGAAAAAAAGACTAGACACGATATCGGACGCGAGGCTCTCTTGGAGCGAGTGGCCGCTTTCGCGGAAGAAAGCAAAAATACGATAATCAATCAGACCAAAAAAATGGGTTCGAGCTTGGACTGGAGCCGCTACGCCTTTACGCTGGATAGGCCGCGTTATAAAGCGGTCATGGAAGCATTTGTGCGTATGTATGAGGCGGGATTGATTTATCGGGGCCACCGCATTGTGAACTGGGATCCGAATCTACAAACCACAATTTCCGATGATGAAATTGAATACGTCGAGCAAACCGACAAATTTTATTATCTGAAATATGGGCCTTTTACAATCGGTACAGCCCGTCCGGAAACCAAATTTGGAGACAAGTACGTGGTCATGCATCCTGATGATGAGCGTTATAAAGACTACGCGCACGGCCAAAAACTTGAACTTGAATGGATAAACGGTCCGATCACCGCCACAGTGATCAAGGACGAATCAATTGATATGGAATTTGGAAGCGGTGTAATGACCATCACTCCCGCACACTCGGCTATCGACTTTGAGATTGCCGAAAGGCATAAGCTGGACAAAGAACAGATAATTGACGAACGCGGTATACTGCTGCCGATTGCCGGTGAATTCGCCGGGCAACATATTAAAAAAGCCCGCGAAGCCATAATCGATAAGCTGGAGAAGAAGGGCCTGGTGGAGAAAATAGACGAAAACTACGTGCATAACGTTGCCACCAACAGCCGCGGTGGCGGCATCATCGAACCGCAAATCAAAGAGCAATGGTTTGTCGATGTAAATAAGAAATTTGCCCTCAAACATTCGGAAATTCCCGGAATCAAGACCGCCGAAGAAGTTTCTTTGAAATCATTAATGCGCGCGGCGGTCGAGAACGGCGGTGTGAAAATATTTCCGGACCGTTTTGCGAAAATTTATTATCACTGGATAGACAACCTGCGCGACTGGTGCATTTCACGTCAAATCTGGTACGGACATCGCATTCCCGTTTGGTACAAGGGTGGCGAAATGAAAGTACAAATCGACGCGCCGGGCGCGGACTGGGAGCAGGATCACGACACGCTCGATACTTGGTTTTCTTCTGGACTGTGGACTTTTTCAACACTTGGCTGGCCTGAAGACACTGATGATTTGAAAACCTACCACCCAACTTCCGTGCTCGAGACCGGTTACGACATTCTCTTTTTCTGGGTCGCACGTATGGTGCTCATGAGCACTTTTCTACTCGGACAATTGCCATTTAAAAATGTGTACCTGCACGGTCTGGTTCGCGATGATAAGGGCCGCAAAATGAGCAAGTCTCTTGGCAATATCATCAACCCGCTCGATATGATAGAAAAATACGGCGCGGACGCCACTAGACTTTCGCTTATTATCGGAGCGGCGCCAGGCAACGATATGCCGCTTTCCGAAGATAAAATCCGTGGTTACAAACATTTTGCAAATAAGCTCTGGAACATCAGTCGGTTTATTCTGACTAACACCACCGACTTTAAACCTAGGACATCCGATGTCCTAGGTGGGGTCTTGGGTGAAAGGGATAGAGAAATCTTAAACAGTCTTAGGGCCGTTGTTAAAGAGGCAAGCGACGATATTGCAAACTTCCGCCTTTATTTGGCTGCGGAAAAGGCCTACCACTATGTTTGGCACGAGTTGGCTGACAAAATTTTGGAAGAATCAAAAGCGGTTTTAAATGGCACGGATGCCGACGCCAAAAGCTCGCGTCAGGCGGTGCTCCGAGAGTGTCTCGTGACTTCACTGAAACTCCTCCACCCTTTCATGCCCTACGTTACCGAGGCCGTGTGGCAAAGACTTCCCACCGACATGAAGGACCACGAGATGCTGATGGTTTCAAAGTGGCCCCACACTACCTAATTGACCAGTGGCGCTCTGCACGTTATCACAACTGGTCAATATGTGTGCGGACGGGCGGTTGCTTAAGTTGGTTTGGTTTTGTACACTTGCGACTGGAACGCCAACGGGAGGACAAAAAACATGGCGATGACGCCGAATGAAATCCGGGCGCTTGCCCGACTCGAGGCCGTTTGCGGCACGGAGAAGATGTCTCTGGAGAAAACTTTCCAGCGTGCTTACGAAATGATCGTAAGCACGAACAAAAAAAAGGAGGATCAAGATGCCAAAGTCAGCAAGCCGGCGCCTTGAATTGCACATCGGGGCCTTCGGGCCCCTTTGTTGTATATAGTGAAAAATGGAAACCACTTGTACTGATACAATTGGCCTATGGAATTCACTAACTTCTCCATAGCTTTTTTAGGAGGCGTATTGCCCGCGCTCTTTTGGCTCTGGTTTTGGCTTAGAGAGGATAAAAAACGTCCCGAGCCGCTTCGGCTTATTGCTCTATCATTCATATCCGGCATGGCGGTCGTGCCGCTAGCGTTACCGCTTCAGAAATACGCGCTCGAGCTTTTCGCGGATGCCAATCTTATTGTCGTTTGGGTAACTATTGAAGAAACGCTGAAATACGCCGCGGCTTTGCTGCTGATACTTTGGCACAAAGAAGTTGACGAACCAATAGACCTGATTATTTATATGATTGCCGTCGCGCTTGGCTTCTCCGCGCTTGAGAACGGTCTCTTCATGTGGAGTCCGCTTGTTTCCGGCGACTTGGCTAACTCCATTGTGACCGGCAACTTCCGCTTTCTCGGCGCCACCCTGCTTCACGTGCTCGCTTCCGGTACGATAGGCGTACTTTTGGCCCTCGCCTATTACAAAAGCGCGGCGGTCAAACTGCTTTTTGGCACGCTGGGGTTGTTCATAGCCATTGTATTGCACGCCCTGTTCAACTTTTTTATAATGGACGCGAGTGGAGAGACCATCTTGGCCGTGTTTTTGGTGGTCTGGATTGGCATCGTGTTGCTCTTCCTGATATTCGAAAAAGTAAAATTGCTAGAGGCGCGTCATCGCGCGAAATAAATTATCATGAAAAAACCTTCATTTCTTGAAAGATTGACCGGTTCGGCGGCGTCCGACGAGTTTGATGATGTCCTTGATAGAAGAGAAAGGGTCGAGGCACCGACTGATGATGACATTTATGAAGGAGAGAGCGAGTGGCCGGGACAAGAAGCTTCACAGGAGGCGCACGAAGAGGGTGAGCTTCCGGTTGATATGTACCAAACCGGAGACAGCATCGTAATCAGAGCGATGGTGGCTGGCGTTTCTCCGGATGATCTCGACATTTCCATAACGCGCGACATGGTAACCATCAAAGGCCGCCGCGACGAAATACAAGAAGCGGCCGACGAAGACTATTATCATCGTGAACTTTTTTGGGGTAGCTTCACCCGCACTCTCCTTCTGCCGGAAGAGGTTTTGATAGACGAAGCGGACGCCAAAGAAAAGCACGGGCTTCTCGAAATTGTCTTACCGAAAGTTGATAAGGATCGAAGCACTAAATTGAAAGTGAAAACCGCCTCGCCCAAATAGATAAACCGGCCCTCAAGAAGGGGCCGGTTTGTTTTTTTCCGGCGGTTGCCGGCGCTTGATATATGCCTCAAGCAAGCGCCCGGTCGGGTGTTTGAGAATGCACCGCACAAATCCGTTCGGAGCTGTGGTTTCCGCCACGATTTCTCCCTCTATTTGTATTGGTGTTCCCAGCGCGTCGTAAAATTGTTGTTCGGACATGGACTTGTCTCCCTTGTGAACTTTTCCGAGCTTCGAATTTAAAAGAAAATCCGCCCCGGAGGACGGATTTTCTATTTTTAGTTGAACACAAAAACCATCCTCTAGCGCGGATCCCTGACGGAGGAGGAGCAAAAACCGCTCCAGGTCATCAGTGTTTTTGTGTGCTTCATGTTGAGAACATTATAAACTCCGCTTCATAACTTTTCAATTCCTTTATACACATCGTGTTTCTTGTTTTTGAACTAGCGATAATATACTCTAATTAAGTATGCATCCAGTTCGAAATGAAGCTTTTAAGCTACGGAAAAGAGGCCTGAGTTACAATGAAATCAACAAGCGGCTCGGAATTCCTAAGGCCACTCTTTCCGATTGGTTCTCGAAAATGGTTCTGTCGAAAAAAGCAAGGGCGCGACTTGAAGTTAGAAAGCGTAAAGGCACGGAAATTCTTATAAAACGCAACAAGGCCCAAACCGAAAGAGCCAAAAACAGAGCATTGTCTATTAGAAAAGAATCGGCTGATGATATTTCCGTGCCCTTATCTGGGAAAGAACTTCTGCTTGTCGGCGTAGCGCTATATTGGGGAGAGGGATATAAAAGGCCAAAGTATAGAAAAGGAAGAGAACTTTATAATCACCCAATACAGCTAACTAACTCCGACCCCATTCTTGCGCGAGCATTTGTTAGATTTTTAAATGAAGTGATGGACGTACCGCTTACAAAAATTAAATTGACACTCCGTTTGTACGATCATATAAATGAAAAAACAGCGCTTCAGTATTGGCTTAAGGCTACCAGACTGCCGACAACATGCTATATGGGAACAACGAAGTTGGTTAGCGCGGCTAGTTTGCGAAAAAAGCCATATAACAGCTTGCCTTTTGGTACGGCGGAGATTAGAATAAACGACACTCAACTTTTTCACCGCCTTATGGGCTGGTTAGAAGGCCTAAAAACAAGGCTAGCGAGTTGATGTTTGCTTGGGTAGCTCAGTTAGTTAGAGCGTCCGCCTGAAGAGCGGAAGGTCCCCGGCGCACTTCCGGGCCCAAGCACAAGTCCATAATTTATGTTTACTAAGCCAGCGATTTCAACAGTTTTGGTTTTAGGCGGCATTGCCCTGTACATAATACACAATCGTTTCGCTAAGAGAATTCAACATTTACGCTGATGGTCCTGAACGCATTGCCATAGCCATAGCGCTGACTTTGCCAGGTATTATTTTTGCAGGAATTGTTGGGCTTGTCGCCGTGGCTGTAGGTTTTTTTCTCTCAAAGGAGAGGAAAGCTGCAAACCTATTTTCTGTATTTTCTATTTTCTTCTCAGGAACTACAGTGTTTATCTCATATGGATTATTTGCGACCATACAATCTGACCGGGTACCGGAACAAAGAAACGAACACGGACTTGAAAAAGAAATCTCTGTTCCTGATGTTGAGGTAAATAGAAACACTTTACCGCCATCATATTTTCTAAAGAAAGAACATGAAAAAACATATGCAGGGGATGACAGGCCTTATGAATCAAATTAGATGACGGAAGAAGATTTTCCAGAGATAAAGACTGGCAATGGAATCGACCGCGACTTGGCAGCAACGGCCAATAATCGAATCAAGAGAGCTATAATCAAGTTGGGTGAACTTGGAGACGCTGTGAAAAGTTTGGAAAGAACCATAGTAAATCTGGATAATAAAAACAAAACCCTGCAAAAGCGTATTTTTTGGCTCACTGTAGTTGGTGTGGCGCTGACTGCAACACAACTAATTGAGCTTTTGGATATCCTTAAGCGACACCTGTGAGTCACTCCCCTTTGTAAGCTTCAAACACTTCGCTCCACTGTTTGAGGCCGGGGATTTCATTTATACCGGCCGAGAAAGTTTCGTAAGACGCGCCGAAGGCTTCAAAGTACGGCGCGAGGATGTAGTAATAAAGTGCGAAGGGCAATCCGATCAAAAGCGCGTACCAAATTATACGCGTCCAAAAACCCCACACCTCATAGCTATGTAGTTTACGGAGTATTTTGTTATTCTCTTTTAGAAGTTCAGTATTTTTCTCAATGGCGGATTTTAGGTCCGACGGATATTCTGATTGCATACAACGAGCATTATAGCATCAGCGTCTTTATTTTATGCTAGAGTATTGCCCACGCCCTCGTAGCTCAATGGATAGAGCTATCCCGTCCTAAGGGAGAGATGTGGGTTCGATTCCTGCCGAGGGCACCACAACAAAAACCGGCAGCCGCCGGTTTTTGTTGTGGTGCGTCTGAGCTTAGACTCCAAGCAGCTCCTTTACTTTCCCCTCATCAAAACCAACAACAACATCATCGCCGATGCGAATTACCGGCACACCCATTTGTCCCGTCATTTCAATCATTTCCTGGCGTTTCGCCATGTCGCTAGCGACATCAAATTCAGTGAACTGGACATTGTTCCCCTTAAAAAATTCCTTGGCCGCGTGGCAAAAATGACAGGTCGGCGTGGTGTAAATGGTGACATCTTTCATAGGTTAGAATTTTAACACACAATCACCAAGGCCAGAAGCGTAACCAAAAAGACGGTCTCTCTTCTTCATGAGCGGTCGCCGAGACACTGTCATCGCGCTCATTTTCAACCAAAACCACCACTTGCTCGCCTTCTTTGGCGACATCAAAATGCCGGCGGATTTCCGCTTCCACGCCCTCGTCGCGGCTTAGGTATTCCACTTGTTTTTTAAGGCCGGAGCGGCGTTCTTGCAGTTCCTTAAGCTCGCTTTCTTTTTCAGCCCGACGTTTTGCCATTTCTCTTTCGATAACGTAACGATCATAAACACTTACGACGAGGCCGGCACATGTCAAAAACAATATTGTCAGAGTGATATAAGAGCGGGCAATCTGTTGCCACCAGCGTTTTTTCTGCAAGAGCGACATAATAAAAAAATTTAAAAGTTAAAAGTCAAAATTACATAGCAAAAGTAAAAATATAAATTAAATTTTGAGCTATGGAAACTGTAACCACGTTGACAATCTCCGACTTAGACAGGCTATTAAAAGCGGTGTTATAATTTTACCTATACGCTTTACACTATACCCTAACCCCTGAACACCAAACCCTAATTTATGTCATTTCTCTATCACAAACGGACAAAAACGGCCATAAAATGGATATGGGCCATTATAGCGATAGTTATTGCCATCAGTATGATATTCGCGTATTCCGGTGGTTTTGGAGTTTAGCTGATGCGCCGAGAACAGTCAGAACTTTAATCAACCGAAGGTTTTGTGGATATGCCGGTTTGCAAAGTAGCGAACTGAATCATTCGTCGCTTTTTATCCTTAACAGGATCAGTACATCTTTTGGCTGTTTTGCTCCAAGTATTCGCAAAACAGCATAAAAGCTCATGAAAAAGGACATTTAGTCCTCTTTTATCATCTTCAAAAAGACATCTGGAGGAATGTTGACCCGGCCGCGTTCGAGCATTTTCTTTTTTCCTTTTTTCTGCTTTTCGCGAAGTTTCATTTTGCGGGTGATGTCGCCGCCGTAGAGTTTGGCCGTCACATCCTTACGCAGTGCCGAGAGGGTTTTCGAGGCAATGATGCGGCCGTGCGCTTTGGCTTGGATCTTGGTGACAAACTGCTGGCGAGGAAGAGTGTTGTACAGCCGCTCGACCAAAGCGCGAGCGTCCTGTTCCACCCGACGAACGCCGACGACGCGGGAGAAGGCCGGCACCAATTCTTCAGCAACCAGAACATCAAGACGCGCGACGTCGGCCGGACGCATCTCTGCAATTTCATAGGAAAGAGAAGCATAACCGCTTGAAGTATTTTTGAGCTTATCAAAGAATCCGCGCATCAGTTCGCGGAGCGGCATCTCAATGCTAAGAAGCGAGCGGCCGTCTCCAAAAACTTCAGTATCGATGGTGTTCGCCTCATGCTCATAGAGTAGATTCATCACATTGCCCATGTAGTCGCCGGGCAAAATTATTTGACCTAAAACCCACGGTTCGCGCACGGTTACATCAGCGCCGTATTCGGGAAAGCGCGAGGCCGCGTAGACGTATTCGACGTTGCCATTTTTGTGCGTAATTTCGTAGGTAATCGAAGGCGAAGTGATAATGATGTTAAGGTCAAATTCACGACGCAGACGTTCGGTGATAATTTCGAGGTGAAGCATACCGAGAAAACCGCAACGAAAGCCGCGGCCGAGTACTCCGGATGATTCTTCCTCAAATGATAAAGATGAGTCGGAGAGCCGGAGACGGTCAAGAGACTGGCGAAGGATTGTAAAATCATCTTGGCTTTCCGGAAAAACGCTGGCCCAGACAACCGGTTTCGGTTCCATATAGCCGGGTAGCGCTTCAGCCGGATTTCTAGC
>CAYZRD010000004.1:0-15568 GCA_964480015.1 uncultured Candidatus Saccharibacteria bacterium | reverse complement strand
GAAGCCTTTTGAATTTCGTCGATAGCGCGAAATCGGGCAAATACTGACATAACTGTTTTGAATGAATTGCTAACCCCCGTATTTTAGCACGGTACGTCAGTCGGCGGATAAACAGGCCATGAGCGACAAAGATTCACCGAATGTGGGACTGTCGCCGGCAATTACGGCATTCAGCCTGGCTTCGCCGAGCTTCCCTTCCGCGCAGACAAGCATTGCCGACGTGATAACAAAAGTTTCCGCATCAATGCCGAAGGTCTCGGCAGTCTTTTTCTGTGAATCCGTAAGTGGCAGATCGCGAAGCGGTATCGGTTCGCGAAAAGCGGACACGTTACTTCCCCCGCTTGCTTCCGTGCTTTGATTTTCGCCATCGTCATCGGATATTTTTTCAATTATCTGCGGTTTCTCCACATCCCCGAGAACCGGTAACCTATCCCAGTAGTCGCAAATCAAATAACCGATCGCCACTCCCGCCAAAAGCACCCCGAAAATACAAAAATATTTCATCCTAATTTTTTATACAGCTGTCCGGTAATGACAAGCGTCGCTACGCCGACGACAAGGATGAGAACCGGACGTTCATAAATATACTGCCACTGTGCTATCAATCTCTCAAAAGCGAACAGTGTCGCCGCGACGCCGAAAGTGGTGAGAAGAATAAAGAGCGTTGGAAAACGGCGAAAAACGGAACGCCTTAGCGGCGTTATAAGCTTGTCCGCTTCCCTAAGGGTGCCGGAAACATTCCTATCCGCACCGTCTATCATCCTATTGATATCGTTCAACATAGGGGGTGTTTAATTTTGGAATAATTCTCTGCCCAATTTCCATATCTCGGGATGGCCCTTTAGTTTTAGCCAATACCACCACTCAAGTCCCCATAGGTATTGCCGCTCGTAGCGCGTGTCTTTGGCGTATTCGATTATCTCATTAACTTTGGTAATGTCCATCCGCGAATATTGGGTTTCGATATCGACATTCACCACCGGCTCAAGAAGCCAAGGTTCGGCGGAAAGTTCGATGAGGAAAGTCGGTTTATCTCCATAAATTAGCCTAATGAAATTTTCTTTGACGCGATAAAACCACGGCGGCAAAATGGTCCTAAATTGCCCGAGTTCCGGATTCCAAAAATAAACGTAAACACTGGTGCCAAAGGCGTCGGCGTGGCTATAGGCGTGCGCCCACAAGCCCAGATTGCCGCTGTCGGTTATGAGTATCGGGCGAGTGCCATCCAGCTCGCGCACCAGTTCAATTTCCTCGTGAAAAAATTCGTCATCAAGCTCGTTGCAGTACTCTTTCGCAAAGACTTCAAGATACGGTTCGTTCTCAACCTGCCAATGCGTGATGGCCGGATTATCTTTGTAACGTGCAATCACGGCACGCAAATAATTTCTGATCGCTTCTTTTTGTACCTCCCACTCCGCGGTTGTCACCCACTCGGGAATATGGCACTCCGGCCAGCGGGGCAAACGCCGGCCGACCGCAAAGATGACGTCAGCACCGACTTCGTTAGCGCGTTCTAATTGATAATCAAGCTCGGAAAAATTGTACACGCCCGGATCCTCCTCGACCATCGGCCAGTGTGCGGCAAGGCGTAGATGCCGGACGCCAAGGTCGTCAATTATTGCATCGTAAACTTCCTTCCAGTCAAGACCAAGTTCGTGCGCGTAGATGGCGTTGAAAGACGCGCCGTAAATAATTTTTTCAGGAACGGATTTTTGCGCCAACAACCAAACCGCTCCGGCCAGCAAAATGGCCAGTGCCAGAATGCCTGTTAAAATTTTCTGCCAGAGTTTCATGCGATTAATTAATCAATAGCACACTTTCCCGCAATCCAGGGAGTGACTTTGTTGAAAATCGATGAGATACAAGAAACACAAGAAAAATGATGCGAGGCGTATGGTGATATACGATGAGTGTCATTTTTCGCAGTGTGACAGCAGAGCGAGCGAGGGTCATGGAAACAAATTTACTTGTTTCCATGACCGAGCGAGTGAATGTTGTATTGATAGATACGCAGTAGCTCGCGATTTTCAGCGAAGTTACGTGAATAATATGATGAAGCCGATAGAAATAATGGCCACATAAGCAAACTTTCTAGCAATAGTCTTCCAATCATGCTCGTTCTCTCCCGCCGATTCGGGAATAAAGCGGCCAAGGAAAATGCTGATCAATAGAATAAAGACGAACTTGAGGCCGTCGAGCGCCTGCACAACCGCGACATCTCCCCAGTCGGTCGCCTTAAGAAGCATAAACGCGGCCACGCCGGCCATGATTTTGTTGCCAAAAACCAAAAGGCCGGTTTTACGCGAAGTAACGTCTGTCTGCACGCGAATTTTTTCATAATAGGCCGGCACCATTAGCAGCGACAGAGCGAAGAGCACGAAGCAAACACGCGACCAAAAGAAACCGTCGTCAAAACTGGTTTCTTGAAAAAGGCCCTTCATGGCGATGTAGTGGAGGGCAAAAAAGATACCGCTATGAATCGTGAGAATGGCGATGTGTTTGGTAAAGCGCAACTGGGAAACCAGCATCGTACCGGCCGCCAAAAGTAAAATTCCCCAAATGAAAGTCGGCGACAGCCGAGTGTCGAGAAAAAGGAATGACATACCGAAAGTGGAAACGGCAGAAACGGCGCCGATAACCGGCATCACGTCGGAAGCGTCAGCGCGGCGAAGCGCGTCGTAGAGCGACACGAGCGCCATAAAAAAAGTGTAAGCCGCCAAGACCGACATACCGACAACCTGAATGGTTGGGGTTTGTACATTTTGAAAATGCGGCACGCCCAGATTTGAAAGTCCCGGTATGAGTCCTACAAAGTAGA
Organism: uncultured Candidatus Saccharibacteria bacterium; assembly: GCA_964480015.1. GTDB lineage: Bacteria > Patescibacteriota > Minisyncoccia > Phycocordibacterales > UBA918 > OLB19. The sequence goes on along the minus strand of CAYZRD010000004.1, from coordinate 12,750 downwards.
TGATGAGCCAAAAACCGGTGACGATGCAGGTATAAAAAGCGTAAACAAAAGGACGCGGCAAGGCCTTTTCGTCAGTCACCAAATACTTATCAATAATGGCAACGATTGCGTTAAGAAGCTGCGCGCCGGTTGCGAGGAATATCCAGGTCATAAGTTCAGGTGCTAGGTTTTAGGTTGGAGGTTGAAGTTGCGCGCTTCACGCACCGACAAAAATCACTTTGTGATTTTTGCTACTCGAACCTGACATCTCTAACCTATAACCTCTAGTTTACTATGCCGTTGTGTTCGCAAATTTGCTTATACACGTAAGCGCTTGGCCGGATTTTGCGTTCTAGAGTGTCGTAATCTATTTCCACAATACCGAAACGCTTGCTGTAGCCTTGCGCCAATTCGTAGTTATCAAACAGCGACCAGTACATATGGCCTTTTACCTCCACGCCGTCTTGAATGGCTCTCCAAACACCCTCAACTTGTTTTTTTATGTAGTCGGGACGAATATCGTCATCGGCGTCAGCCACACCGGCCTCGGAAACAAACACCGGCAACTCATAGCGCTTCAGCATAATAAGCGCGTCGTATATGCCTTCGGGGTAAACGTCCCAGCCCATGTCAGTTTTGGGGTAAGTTTTAGTGTCGCCAAATTTTTTGTGAATGTAGTAGTTGAGGGCCAGAGAATCGCACTTTTTATAAACTCGGCGCAGATGGGCGTGCGTCCAATGACGATTCATAAACCAAGCCAGTAATTTGTTAAATGGATTCCAATTGGCGTGAAAAAGCAAAACATGGTGAACAATATTCACATTCGCCTGCGGTTTGACTTTCTTGATTTTGTCATAGGCAAGGTTGTGCGCCTTGGCCAAATTCCGCAAAACCTTGAAATAGGCAAATATGTTTTTCCAACTGACCGAATCCTGAACATCGGCGACGTTTCCGTAAGACGGCGCGCCCAAATTCCCAATGCCCGGCCAGCGCCGGAAGGGCGGCCAGGTACCGCGGCGGTAACCATTTGATGTGTACGGCAAGGCCTCGTTGATGGTCGAATAATAAGTGCAAAGGTCGCCGAGTTGTTCGACAACGTAGGCGCAATAGCGTGCAAAAATTTCCGGAGAATCTTTTCTCTCAAAACCGCCTTTTTCAGAAAACCAAAGTGGCAAAGTGAAATGCCAGAGAGTGATGAAGGGCTCCAGTCCGCGAGCTCTTAGGGCTTTGAGAACGGTACGGTAATGCTCAATTTCTTTTTGGTCGAACTTCCCTTCTTCTGGTTCGATGCGCACCCACTCAATAGAGAGTCGATGGGCGTTGTGTCCAAGCGATTTTGCAATATCAAAATCGTTTTCAAAGCGATGGTAGTGGTCGATGGCTCGTCCGATTTTCGGCACCTTGCCTTCTTGCGAGGCTTTTTCCCAATCCATTCCGGTGATACCTCCTTCGACTTGGAAAGCCGACGTTGCGGCGCCCCAAAAAAACCCTTTCGGAAATTTCATTTCTTTTTGCATCTGAATATACTACTTGTACGTGTTCGCTTAATTAAAACACAAATTGTAAAAAAGTAAATGTCATGCCAAGAAACCTCTCCATTTTTTATATAGCTCGGTCGTGGCGGTGACATCGCGGGAGTTGTAGAGAGCGATGTCGCGATATTTCCCTTCTTTGAAAAGACCTGCGACATCGTCGCCGGCGATGCCCTCGGCTTTGGGACTTTCAATCCCATAAGCACGGCAAAAAAGATGCAGATTCGGGCGCTTCATCATCGCCCCGTAAAAAGTGAGCTGATCTTGAAGGTCAATGTGCTTGATCGTCTTTTGTTGGTAAAGATAGCGCCCGTCCATCATGTTAACGCTGGGTTTGATATCGTGCACGACACTGCGATGCATCAAAAACGGCACGTCAAAACCCCGCCCGTTGAAGGTTACGAAAGTATCATAGCTTTTCGCGCCTTCCCAAAAGTCGCGAAGCATTTCCGCTTCGCTCCTTTGCTTCAGTGTGTATCCTTCAATTTCTTCGTCAGCCTCATTTCCTTCGCCGGTGTAATAAACCACTCCCGCTTCCCTCTCCAAGTCATAAAGAGCAATAGCGACCACGAAACCGGTTAGCGGAGAAAATCCCAAACCGTCCTGCACGCCCTTTATACCGGCAACTTTTTCTTCCTCGCTTTTGGAACTCTGCTCCACCCATCTCGTGAGCACTGCTTGCGTGGTCTCATCAAGCGAATCCCAGTCCTCGCCGACGGTTTCAATATCAAAAATTAATGTTGCCATGTTGCCATAATTTGACTTAATCTCGTTTCTATTTGCAAATAGTAAGGGGTCGAACCCCTTACTTTGATAATCATCTGTTAAATTTGGAAGGAATCCCGCCAAAGCAACCTAGAATAACGTCCTCGTCAGCACGCAAATAATAACGATAACCGAGGTTTGTAGAAACGCCTCCGCAACTGTCTAAAGCGGAGGTGTTATCCGCTTTAGCATAAATCGGAAAACCATCTAACGCGTAGCCGATAAGCTCGTCGCCAGAGCGTTCGACAAATTTATTTGCGTCATTATTAGAAATAAGTTCGCCGCCCAGCGTCACGCCAATGTACGGGCCATCGATGCAGGAGTTGCCGGGAGCGCGTACTTGTTTTACCGGCAGTTGGAGTAAAACTTTTTCTTCAATTGTTCCTACAGCGCTTATTGATTCGACATAAACAAGTCGCGCGCCTTCGACTTCCCTCATTTTTACGCCGCTTTGCGGCCAAGCGGACGCGACTTCAGACTGTGACGAAAAAGAAGGGCAAAGAAGTGGTTCTTTGCGCGTATTTACAAGGACCGGTTCTGTCCCGGAGGCTTTGCTGTCAACCGAAGTGAAAACCGGCGGCGCGGAAGAGATCACTCCTTCGCCTTGCGCGAGCTTGCTTTTAAGACGAAGAAGATTTGCTTCTCTCTCATTTTTTTCGCTTACGTTAAGAGCGCCCGCTGGCACGGCGCCGTCTTTGAAATTTACAAAAACAATGGCCTCCTGACTTTGGCCCAAATTATCGTGCGCCCAGGTCACTCCGATGGCGACCATCAAAAACAGCACGATCGCGACATACAGAATAAAATCCCGCTTGCGGATCATGGGTTTATGATACCAAAAAGGCCGGCGCGAAACGCCGGCCTTTTTGGTATAAGGTTATTTCCTCTTTAGAACTCTTTTGGGCGTCTTGCCATTTCGTCCTTCAACTTTGATTTTAACCATCTTTTCCAAGCGTCTGATGTCCGCCAACAGGTCCGAGCGATTCGCGTTATACAAAAACACGTTAAAAATTGAACGGCCTCCATGGCGAGCAAAAACGGCGCGATCGCCGACTTTTTTATTAACCTGGATGCTGTGGAAGGATTTTAGTTCTTCAATCTTTTTGATGCCTTTCATTTCAACAATCTTGCCTTCCTTATCCGAGTACCATTTTATGGCTGTCGCAAAACCCTTGCACTTTTTCGGAATTACCGGCTTTTGCGGTATGCGAATAAGAATATCGTTCATTGTGTGTTCAATGTCGCAAGATAGGCCGTAAAGCGTGTCGCGAAAACCGCCCAGCCTTGGACCTATCTCTATGACTTTCCAATCATCATCGATTTTCATGAGTTCCGTGTGCGTCGAAGTACTGCGCAAGCCGAGCGCCCTAATCGCGGTTTCCGTTACCTTTCTGGCTTTCTTTACGCTTTTTTCGCCCAAACCGGTCGGCGTCGTTTGTTTATAACCAAAGAAATCATCATGGCCGATTTGTTTGCCGGTAGTAATTTTCACCAATGGGCAATGATAGACAGTGCCACGGCTGTCCACGTAAGAGTCGACGGAATACATATCCCCTTCCATGAATTGCTCGGCGATGATTGTCGGCGTCTCCGTACGCCTGTCTTTTTCGTATGCTTTCCTGATCTTTCTAAAAATCGTTTTTAAAGTCTGTTCGAACTCCTCCTCGTGGTAGCATATCGCCACGAACATACTTCCTCCCAAGTTGGTGGGCTTGACTATAAGCGGCAAGCCGATCTTGGAGATGACCCGCTCGCGTTCTTTTTTGCTGTTACTCTCCACTTTGGTAAAACGCGGAGTAATCTTTGGATCATAAAGCCTGAACCTTTTGCGCATTTCGTATTTGTCAGTTGCCCAACGGAGCGATTCGGTTGTCGGCGTACGCAAATACGGCACGTGCGGTAGTACGTCACGAAAATGGCCGACCTGATTGTCGCCACGGCAGGTGATTGCCAGCAATTCATCCTGATAAGGCAAAAGCGCCTCGGCAATGCTATTGGGTTTGCCAAAATTGCATGACACCAATATATCGTAGCCTTTTTTCTTCTCGACGCCTTTGACCCTGGAATCCCAGAGCAGCATCACCCGATATTTTTTGCCGGTTTTTTTGGCGTAAGCTTTCACATCCTCGGCCATCTTCTCGGTCATTTGCATGACGAAGATGATAATATTTTTTTCCTTCTCCATAGAATAAACGGCCTAAAAAGGCCGCTAAATGGATTAAATATGAGACCAATATACTAGCACAGAAGCGCCATTTTTGCGATACTCTTTGTATGGTAATCACGTATGCCAACAAACAGCGATGGTACAAGGAGCTGCGCGAAAACCCGCTTGATGGATTTGGCGGAAATGCTCAATCCAAGATTAAAAGTACATTAAAAAAAATTCACTTCTACGGTATCGAAGCAAAAATTCGGCCTTTAACACGGGAATTGCTCAACGAGTTTTTGCCCATCTACGAAAAAGAGATAATGAGGAAGAACAATCCGCGAATATTTAACGTGGAAGACAAAACTTTAGGAAAGGCCTCGTCCGGGTATCCGTATTTTTATTTATCGCTTACGGAAAATGATCATGTGCTTGGCGGGACCATATTTTCGGAAAAACCGGACACTCTGTCGGTTTCCTACCGGGCTTATGGCGCGAACTGGCGACACGCCACGCTTCAAGCCAAACCGGCGCTTTATGCAGAGTATGTATTGGCAAAAAAGGCGCTATCGCTTGGTAAAGCTCGCATATCACATGGCAGGGACAGAAACCCTTACGGTCTAAACGCAAACATTGGTTTGGCGGCATTTAAACTATCTATCGGCTGCCGCCCATATGTGCCCGAGGATTTTGAATTAAACGTAATCGATACTGACACCATAAAGACGGACGCTCTAATTTTGCAATACCCTGATAACGGTGAGAATCGCATATCTAAAGCGTTCCTAGTTACCGCGGCGGAAACGGAACAAAAATGGCTACAGGTCACTAAATACCCTGAAGCGTTAAGGGTAGAAATTATCCGCTCTTGAAGCGCGGTCAGCTTTGCGAATTGACAGCCTCCGCAATTTGCGAACGAAACTCATCAAAAGAGTTTACCGTCATTTGCTCGCCGTTTAGAAACAATGTCGGAGTGCCGGAAAGGCCAAGCCCCCGGGCCTCGTTAAAGCCTTGGTTCACGGCATCGGCAATAAGCGATGAACCCAAATGTTTTTTAAAGAGGGCTACGTCGAGGCCAAGTTCTTCGGCGTACTGAATAAAGAAAACCTGCGCGTTCGCGCTGTTGCTCCACTGCGATTGATTTTCAAACAGCTTGTCGTGCATCTCGAAAAATTTTCCCTGCTGGCCGGCGGCCTCGGCGGCTATGGCCGCCGGTACGGCGTTTTTGTGAATGGTGATAAGCGGGAAATGTTTATATTCGAAGCGAAGCCTCTCGCCATGCTCTTCGACAATTTCTTTTATGTAAGGATAAAATTGACCGCAGGCAGGACACTGAAAATCGCTGTATTCAACCAAAGCCACCGAGGCGTCGGGATTACCTTTGATGTGCGGTTCTATAACTACTCCTTCATTAGCTTCTTTGGCGGCCTGCTGCGCATACAAAACCGAACCAATGAACAGCAGCGCAGCTACGCCCGCTATTATTTTCCATGCGTGTTTTTTCATCCGATTGAAGTTATCTGCTTACAATTCGGGCTCTGAATCCGTTACTGTTTCGGTTCCCGTATCGGCCGGATTGTCGGTTTGCGGTAACACCGTCAGTTTACCCACCATGCCTTGCGCTCGATGGGAGCCGACAGAACAATAGTATTCGAACTCGCCGGCACGATCGGCAACAAACGTCACCGAGGCGGTCTCTCCGTCTTGTACCCGATCGGTAGCGGCATTAAATTCGTCCAGTACCCAGTCGTGGAAACCCCCTTTGCTAGTCAAATTTATGGTTACCCTGTCGCCTTCACTTACCGATATTTCGGTTTGATCAAAGGCAAAGTCGGTGCCGACAATGTCAAAAGTCCAGTGAGTGCCCACAAACTCCTCATCATCGTTTCCGGCCGGGTTCTCATCGTCATTTGTCTCCGAAAAGTTTTCCGTCTGATCAATGCCGGCCTCGGTATCAGCCGTGTTTTGTGATGTTTGCGATGAAGCGTACCAGTAAAGTCCGCCGCCAATCAAAACCATGATAACAAAAGCCAATAAGTATTTCATAAATATGGATCAAAATAAAATTAGTTGATATTAATTTAATGCAATAGTACAAGAAATCAGATAATAATCCAACTCTGTTGTTGTTTAGAATTAAAATCTGATAATATGCCTTGTCGACATGGCCAAACGACAGTTCAAGAGAAAACTTAAGCGCCGGCGGCACGGCACCGCTTTTTGGGACAATGAATACGCTTCTGGCGGCGAATATTTGGCATTGTCGGAAAACGAGAGCGAAGACCTCGCCAAATTCAGCCGGTGGCTCAAAAGGCAAAAAGACGCACTCCCCCTCTCCCGGGACAGCAAAGTGCTTGATCTTGGCTGCGGTAACGGCCGCAACTTGATTTTTCTTTCCCGTAACTTCGGCGTGTCAGGAGTGGGTTACGACATATCGTCAGCCGCCATCGCAAAAGCCAGACGCGCCGGCAAAGACTTGCCTTTGACTTTTGAAACGCGTTCGGTCGCCGGCGTGCTTGACCTTCCGGACAATTCGCAGGATTTGGTGCTCGACATGATGAGTTCGCATTTCTTAAGTGAGAGCGAACGGGCAAGTCTTCGCGACGAAGCCTACCGGGTGCTGCGTCCGGGCGGATGGCTTTTTATGAAAACTTTTTTACGCGACGGCGACCTCCATACCGAACGCTTGCTAAAAGCCGTGCCGACCAAGGAAGCGGGCACTTATATGCATCCGGTTATCGGCGTTCCCGAGCACGCCTACTTTGAAGAAGAGCTGACGGATTTCCTTTCCGAAAAATTTTTGGTTAAAAAGGTTTATCGCTCGCACAAGCACATCTCACGAGGCAAAGCGCGCAAGCGCCGCACGATTTCCGTGTACGCGGAAAAGGACCCGTATAAATAATCATCACTCGACTTCTGGGTTTGGCGCGGATGTCGCCGATCCTCTCCCTGGCAATCCGATTTTTTTAAACACCCATTCTCTGATTTCCAAAAGTTCAAGTCCAAGCACTATCAAAACAATTCCCGGGATAAACGGTACAAAACCTAGGGCCACGCCTCCCACAATCAACACCCCGCCGGCGCACTTTTTTAAAGTGGTCTTCATCAGGCATTTTGACGTTCGCCAAAGCTCAGTCTTACAAACACTGCGATCGAATTTTTTCAAAAGGCCACTACCGAAACGTTATCTACGTTGGCGTCCTCGTTGCTTGCGGACATTGTGCCGCGGAAGCGCAGCTGGAGTGACGAGATGCCGTTTAGTTCAAAAGTTGCAGAATGCCAGACATTTTCCTGATCAACATTGCCGCGCAATCTGGCGCGCTCGCTCCAACTTCCTCCGCCGTTCGTTGAAACATCAAAAGCGATGTATTCACCGGAATCAAGAGAGTTTTCAATAAACCAATCAAACGATATGCGGGCGTTGCTCTTTCCCGAAAGGTCAATGGCGCCGGTCATTAGTGAGGCATTCGAAGCTCGTCCGTCCACTTCCGCCGAACGCGAACCGTCTGTCGAGCGTTGGCCGGACTGGAACCAGTCGCGTTGACTGTCCTGTGTCCACTGCCCGAGGCCGCTTTCAAAACTGTCGCTGAAGACCATCACTTCGCTTGCAGGCGGTTCAGGTTCCGGGTCAGGTTCCGGTTCAGGCTCTGGGTCGGGCTCTGGAGTGGGTTCGGGTTCAGGAGGAACCACGTTTGCTTTTAAAGCAGCTTCTAAATTCAACAAGCCATGACCATAAGTGTTGTCGCGGCCGCTCGCGCCGAGATCGTCGGCAGTAGACTGCAATAAATTTTGCACCTCTGCCGGCGTACCGGCTTTGCCAGCGGCAATCACCATCGCCGCGGCGGCCGCGACGTGCGGCGTTGCCATCGAGGTACCTTGATAAAAGTAATAATTGAAATTGTTATAAGCGCCGCTGAAGGTTTGTTGCAAAATACCGTCGCCGTAGCCGTCGCCATTTTGGTCCACGCTCGTATCCCCGCCCGGAGCGACAATATCCAGCGATGAACCGTAGTTTGAATAATTAGCCTTCGTTTCGTCAAATCGCGTGGCGCCTACAGCTATTACGTAATTGTCATAAGCCGCCGGATAGGACACACTGCCAGAGCCGTTATTGCCAGCCGCCGCAACGATGGTCACGCCTTTGTTGTAGGCGTACGCTAGCGCCTCCTCGAGATAAGTCGCGCCGGAAGAACCGCCGAGTGAGAGGTTGATGACCTTCGCGCCATGGTCGGCCGCCCATCTTATACCTTCGGCGACATCGAGATACGACCCGCTGCCGTTACTGTCGAGCACCTTGATGGGCATGACTGACGCTCCATACGCGAGACCGGCGACGCCGGTTCCATTCCCCGTAGTGCCGGCTATCGTCCCTGCGACGTGCGTGCCGTGGCCTTCATCGTCGTTTGGGTGAGTGTCATCGTTTACGAAGTCATAACCGGCTACAAAGTTTGTGCCCGCCAGATCAGGCGCCTGATAGTAGTTCGTTCTCCAAAACCAACTTCCCTGCTGATAATTTTCATAAGCCACACCGGTATCAATAACAGCCACCGCAACTCCGCTTCCGTTGCTGACATCCCAACCCTGCTCTGCTTCCACGCCGCCATTTTGGGCGTTATCAAAATTCCACTGGTATTGGTAATACTGGTCGTTCGGGACATAGAAAGCAGTCGCGATGTAGTTTGGCTCGGCGTATTCGACATCAGCGCGCGAACTGTATTCGGAAAGCAAAGAAACGACGTCCGCACCCGCACGCGTAATTAAAGACGGCTTATCATGACCCCGGTATTTCACAACAATTTCGCCCTCGCGAAATCGCGAAGTGCGGTCAACGGCAGAACGCACACGCTCGTCAACCAACGCCCTCACAAAACTTCCGAGATTTTCGATCTCACTAGAAGCATCACTTCCCGCGACCACTGCCGCTCCTACCGACTCGTGCCGCACGCCTCTTAGTTCATCAAAATTTCGTTCGCCTCTTTCCGCCGCCAAAGCAAAAAACGGGTAAAAAATTACTGACAAGATTAAAACGACTAACAGGCTTAAATACAAAGAAAAACCAAATGAAGCTTTCATGCTCCCTTTATGATAAATCACAAAAAGCGAGCGTCAATCGTTGAAAATAGAAAAGTCACTTTGCCAAGGTCAGGATTTGTCGAGGTCGAACCTCGACAAACACGAACCTCGACAGACATTTAATATTATGAGCACAATTTAACAGAATGCGACCAGGTACAGATACACCGCCACATTGAAGCTTAGGGGCTAATTAACAAGACGTGTCAGTGGTGATCTGAAAGCGTGTGGCCAGTACTGAACTACTTCATGTGTGCAGAAACGAGTTTTGTCATCTCAAACATGGTCACTTCGCCCTTGCCGCCAAATAGGGGCTTCAATTTGTCGTCCGCGAGAATGTTGCGTTTGTTCTGCGGATTCTGAAGGTTGTTTTTCTTGATGTACGCCCAAAGTTGCTTAACGACTTCAGCACGTGGCATTGGACCTTTTCCCACGACCGCTTCTAGTTCTCCCGATAACTCAAGCGGCTTAAGGAGAGCCGGGTTTGCTTTTCTTGCCATGAATATGAATTTCTATAGCTATTTTAATAACCCATTAATGATAGCACGCCCCCACACTTATTTTCACCCGGTGTGGAGAGTGCCAATTTGACAAAGCACTTAACTTAAAATAAATGTGAGAGTATGTGGTTTTTGCTATTTTCTCGACAAGAGCCACTTGTGCTTAACTGTTTAATCCCTCAAACAGCCCTGCGAATAAGGGTGAAATGTACTCCGGCATTGTGTGGCTTTTTTCGCTGGCTTTAATTATCTACGCCGTACTCTCTCTGACGAACCAAAACGTTCCCGACGTCGAACAGCTAGTTGACTATCCGCAAACTCTTGGCGGCTTCTACATTTACGCGGCTGCGTTTTCTCGGTTTTCTCTTCATTGAGGACCTATATGTTATCAGCAACTTTTCCCGAGAGCGATGCTCGTGCTTATTTTCCCCATCCTTTTCCGAGTTGGCGGTATAGTCCTCTTCTTTTTCACTATTTTGTTTATCTGCCTCGGTTGGTGCCTTGCCGGAGTGGTAAATATTTTTGGTGCAAAGTTTTTTGGAGAAAAAATTCTCAAAAAATTTCCAAATCCCGACCTTAAAGTCGTCGGCCGGCCATTCACCACCTGGTTTCCAGTATTTAGGGCAAATTATGAAGTGGCGCAAATCGCGGAAGGCGGCGAACCGTGGAAGGTATTGTGGTCGTCCATCAAGGTTAAGTTAGTCACCATGCTTTCGGTCGCTATCATTCCTTTTTTGCGGATGTTAATAAAGTCAGCAACGAAGGAGGCGCGATGAGCGTCCTTGCCGGCGCGGCCATCAGCTTCAGTGTGGGGATTCTACAAACTTAAAAAATATTTCAAATCCGGGTAATCCGAGATTAATCCGAGGTTAAACCTCAGATTACAAAAATCAGAAAGTACATTCAAGTCAATTGACAGAAAGAACTGCCCGAGGCTAAACCTCGGAGTTTACTTATTTTGAACTTACTCAGTACAAAATGTTTAAGTGATACTTGGGAGCGCTTTGAAATAAGGATTGCCGCTCAAGGCCTTTTTGTGAAAAGAAGCGCGCAGAGCTTTAACAAAAGTGCGAGCGCCAGAATTATCGCCGCCACCATGCTAATCGGTAAAAGACCGCCCGGCCAGCCTTCCGGTTTAAGCCAGCCCTCAAGTCCCATAAAAAAGACGTGTAAAAACGTCAGCATCAAAGCCAAATAACCAAGACGTTGCGTCCGATGCCAAACTTTGTCATCCATGGTTTTTGCGACTACAGGAATTGAAGTGTACGCGACTATCAAAAATATAAAAAATGCCAAAACGCCGAAAAGCATCGAGAGTTCGCCGGTTAGTGAAAGCGAACCGCTCTCCAGAAAAAACTTCGGGTAGTTTGCCGGTGAGAACAAAAGTAAAGAAATCAGTCCGTGCATGGCCGCGAGACCAAAACCGAAAAGGCCGAAAAATTTCCGGGCGCTTAGTGTCTTTTTAAACGTTTTAGGAAAAAATCTAACCAGCGAACCGAGGATGTACGAAAGCGCGATGAGTCCGACCGCCGCAAGCGCGATAGCTTTATTGGAAATAAGAAGTGGAAAATGCTCCCACGAAACGCCTTTGATTACATTGTAACGAACTACGGCGTAGAGAAAGGCCGCGGTAATGATGACTGTGGCGCTGATTTTTGAGAACATGAATCTGTATGTTAATGATAGCGTGCGATATTGTGACAAGCAAAGCGTAAGTGGTGACTACCGCCAATTCTTGATACTATGAACGGATCATGGAAAAAATTATTTTAGCGACTACGGAGACAGTGCCGGGACATGAAATCGCCGAGATACTCGGCATTGCGAGAGGTAGCACAGTGCGCTCGCGGCACATCGGGCGAGACATCACTGCGGTCTTTAAAGGTGTCGTCGGCGGTGAAATTTCCGAATACACCAAACTGCAAGCCGCCGCGCGCGAACAGGCGCTTCAGCGTATGGCCGAAGACGCCCTGTCGCACGGAGCCGACGCGGTTGTTGGCGTGCGTATAACGACCGCGATGATTATGGCCGGCGCGGCGGAGGTCGCCGCCTACGGTACCGCGGTCAAATTGCGCTAGCTAACTCACTTTGCTATGTGGATTCCAATAATTTTTTGGGGATTGGTGCTAGTGGGCATTATTTATTTTGGCTACAAACGCTACCAAGACAGCAAAAACGAGCACTTTGAAGACAGGGATAATTAATACTGCGCCGGCGGTTTTTGTTTCGGACCGAGGAAGTTTAGGTCGAGCGCGACGATTTTACCATCGACTTCCCGCACATAATTCCACAGCTCCTTTCTTTGCTCTTCTGTCATTAATTCTTCTATGTGAGCCAGCGTTTTATCAAAATCGTTTTTGAATTTTTGGTTTATATCTTTCCACTTTATACTTTTTAACAAATTTGCTAGGTCATCTTTGTACGAAAGCACGCCAATTTTTAACAAGAACGCAATCGCCGGATAACCCAAATACCCTCTCCAATAGGAACCGTTGTCGTTGGCCATAATGGCGTTTTGCTCGGGGTCGTATACAACTTCGTAAAATTTATTTCCGCTCGAGGAGTAAACTTTCGCGGTATTTCCCGATACTTCTACTCTCCCATCAGCCACCGCCCCCAGCGCTTCGTAAATTTTAATCACCGGCGGCCGCTTCCATTTCATATATTCAACAACTCTTTATCCAAAATTAAACCTCGGGTTTTTGCATATTAAAACTCTCTTTCTATTTATATGAATGAACAAACAGCAGTC
>CAYZRD010000003.1:0-18993 GCA_964480015.1 uncultured Candidatus Saccharibacteria bacterium | reverse complement strand
AAAGATGCCGGTTACCTGCAGTTAGACGAAAAGACCCCAGGAGCTTTACTGTAGCTTCGTATTGGGGCTGTTAAGTTCATACGTAGAATAGTGGGGAGACTTTGAAGCTTTCCTTTCGGGGAAAGTGGAGTCGCCAGTGAAATACCCATTTTGATTTTGGCAGTTTCTAACCCGGTAGGCCAAACCTATCAGGAACAGTGCGTGGCAGGCAGTTTTAGTGGGGCGCTACCCTCCTAAAGAGTAACGGAGGGGTCTCAAGGTCAACTAGGCGCGAATGGAAACCGTGCCGGTAGTGCAATGGCATAAGTTGGCTTGACTGCAAGGCGTAGATGCCGAGCAGACACGAAAGTGGAGCATAGTGAACCGATGGTCCGCGTTAGATGCGGCCGGAGATTACCCGATAAAAGTTACCCTGGGGATAACAGGCTAGTCGTGCCCAAGCGTCCATAGCGACGGCACGGTTCGGCACCTCGATGTCGGCTCATCTTATCCTGGGGCTGGAGCAAACCAATATCTGCTCTCTCTACCGGAAACGGTAGAGTAATGTCCTAAACTTAAAAAGTTAGGACGACCGTAACAGAGCGCTTACCCGGCGCGTTAACGGTAAACAAGCTCAAAACGGAGAAGGCTGACTCATACGTATGGGTTATATACAACCTCAAGTTTCGGAGGTCCCAGGTGTGTAATACACTTGGGGTATGAGAGCTAATTCCGTAGGAAAGATGTGTTCTGAAGTTGACTTGGCATATGTTGCCGGTCTCGTTGACGGTGATGGCGCTATTATGGCGTGCATCGAACCGCACAATGAGAAAAAGTTTAAATTCAGAGTACGTGTCATACTCAAAGTGACCCAGAAGCATAAGAAAGACCTGGTCTTTCTGACAAAACTTTTTGGTTGCGGTGGAGTGCGACAAAACAGAACTACGTTCGATTGGATATTGCGAGACCAAAAATCTCTCAAGGTTGTCCTTTTTGAACTGCTTCCGTATTCAAGATCTAAACAGCAACAAATAAAACTTGCCCTAAAAATTCTGGCGATGAGTACCATCAGCAAGAAGAATTTAATGCAAGCGGCCAAGACAGCGGATGCATTGTCTTGATTCAACGTCCGGTCCAACAACCGACGCAAGAATTTTATGACAATGATCCAAGAGCACGTCTCCTCTAACGACTGATTAACACAAATGTTTGGTTGTGTTATGAGATATGTCCGCTCCGGCGGAGTATCACACGGCTTGCACCTACGGTGCGCGTGGCGACATGCGTACTACGGTGATGGAATAGTCTGATCTATGCGGGAACGCATAGTTAACAGAAAAAGCTAAAACACAAAATGTGTTCGCTTTATATGAGGTCCCAAGGGTTTGGCTGTTCGCCAATTAAAAAGATACGCGAGCTGGGTTTAGACCGTAGAGATAATGATTCATCAGAATCTCTGCAGTCTAAATCCCTTCGAAGGCAAAGTTATAAAACTTTTCGAATATGAAATAAAGAGAAGAAACCAACTCTCACGGCGGTCGTATGTGGGAACATATACGATGACGTCCGGTTGAAATCGGTAGAATCCTAACAAGTAATGTTGCGGACAATACCGAGAGAAGCAGAACAAAACTGGCAAAAGTTTGTTCGTGCACTTGTAGAGACTGAATATCGGAAGCCGAGAACCGGCTAAGCTACAGTCCGACCCCGTCAGTAATGGCGGCAAACGAAGTGCGTGAGACAGGTTGGTCTCCTATCTACTGCAGGCGTCGATACTTGAAGAGATTTGTCCCTAGTAAATTTTGCTACTTCATAGAGTAATCTGTGATGACAAAGTGACTCATAACGGTGAAACCTTCATATGTTTTGATTTGAGAATATGTAAAGCAATTAGTCCTTGCGCTATGTATTTGTTGATGATCAAGACCACTTTAAGGCAATACCGTGGGAAGTCGTTCAACAATGAACTGACCCCGTAACGACTTAGCACACAAGTGCTGGACTCATAAGCAGAGGAATCATTTCTAAGAAAATGACTGCTCTTATGGGTAAGATGTCACCGTCCTAATTCTGACTAAAGTCAGAATGGATGAAGGTATAGTCTGCGCTCCTGGAAACAGGGGATGCGGCACTAAACCGCTCAATCTATAGCTTGCCAAGCTCAGATAATTTTGGCTACGACTTTGGAAAAATTTTTCGACATATTCCTATATGCCTAAAAATTTTTCCTTCGCCTCGCTCAAAATTCTCCAAACTTACAAGCTAATCTTGAGATGGTTTAATGCCTCGCGACGAGAGGACCGGGATGAACTGACCTCTGGTCTATCTGCTGTCACGCCAGTGGCACCGCAGAGTAGCTATGTTGGGAATGGATAACTGCTGAAAGCATCTAAGCAGGAAGCCACCTCTAAGATTAGGTATCATTAAGTCTCCTAGGAGATGACTAGGTTGATAGGCACTAGGTGGAAGCGTGGTGACACGTGCAGCCGAGGTGTACTAATAAGACGTAGTTTCTGCAAGGAATACTGTACATCGACCAAAACATTTAAAATGAGCGCATTTGCACTCGCTTCGGATTTGTCGCTAGTCACCTTAGGTTTACTAAGGCTCCGGCGCAACAAATCCTCCAGCTAGCACAACTGCATCTCATTTATAAAAGTTTTGCGAGATACAATTTGATGAGTGGAAGTCGTTTGTGAACTTTGATGGAGGGGGTGAAGTTTTTGGGGGCGGCCATGGCCAAAACCCATACGGGTGAGAAATCATCTTGTATAAAACTGCAGTTCGGTTAAGCCGAACGCTTCACTTCCTCCTTCTATTAAAGTTCACAAACAAAAGGATATGCAAAGTTAGTTTTGCGACTTGTTCGTAAAACAAAAAAGCATTTGAAAGTTGTTTGATGAGTTTTGTATGTTGGTGGTTTAGCAGCGGGGGTCTACCCGATCCCATTCCGAACTCGGAAGTCAAGCCCGCGTGCGCCGATGGTACTCCACTTGTGGGGGAGAGTAGGTAGTCGCCAACATACAGCACTCATCCATTGCAAATGCTTTTTTGTTTTTACCCATCCTTACTTTTATCCAGCACTAAATCTGAAGGACTTTTCAAATTTAATACCGCACCGAAATCGGAAGTCAAGCCCGCGCGCAAACCAATATTTGTCCAGAGCTTAGTGCTGGACAAATTGGTGAAAAGTGGGATTGTAAAGTAATGCGGGCGCTGGCTATACAAGAAAATCATTATTACCATGTTTATAATCGTGGAAATGCCAAGCAGGTTTTGTTTCGTGACAATGCCGATTACACACGCTTTCTTTATTCTATTCTCTATCTGCAATCACCCGTCAGTCTTCCTCAAGTTAACAGACGCACCTCTGCATTCAAAAAATTTGGCACATTCAAAGTATCGGATGCTGACTTGAAAGAGATCATATCGTCACGGTTCGTAAACCTCTGCGCTTTTTGTATTATGCCCAACCATTTTCATTTGATAGTTCAAAGCATTACTGACGACGGTTTGGCGAGATATATGCATAAACTATCCAGCGCTTACGCCAATTACTTTAATAAAAGATATGACAATTCAGGCCATGTGTTTCAGGGTAGTTACAAAATTAAACTGATTAATTCTGACAGACAACTGATTTACACTTCTGCATATATCCACAAAAACCCACATGATTTGTCAAAATGGAAGGGCAGTGAATCTAGGTATCCGTGGTCAAGTTTTCAAGACTATTTGCAAAATCGCTGGGGTGAGCTGATATCTACTGACGTAATTAAAAATACTTTTAATTCTGGTGATGAATACCAAGCCTACGTAAACGAATCAGGCGCCAAGGAAGATTTTTAGAGTATTTGCAGAGCGATGTTTAAAATGCCTAAAGTTTACGTCCAGAACTTTGTCCAGAGCTTAGCTCTGGACAAAGTTCTGGACATTGTGGGTATTCGAGACCGCGTCCAATTAATTAAAACCAAAAATTATGTTTAATTTGACTCCTTGAAAGAAATTCGATTCCCATACGTCTCAAAGTCGAGACAGCCAATCTGTCCTTGTGCACAAATTTTTTGCGCCCAAAGACAGATCTAAACGGGTTTTTAAACCCATGTTCCGACAAGGAGAATAAGATGAAAAAAGACTCGAGAAACCGCCGCTCAATTGGTGCCGTTTTGCTGGTTTTGACCTTTATTATGGTTGCCGGATTGGCAAAAGCCACACTGGAACAAAAAACCGCTGAAGCTGATATTCATCGCAACATCATCAGAGAATGGCGATCCAATGTGACCCAAGAAGGAATCGAACTTATTGATGAGGGCGAGTTCATATCTCCTGACCAGGGTTGAGTCATTTTCCTCGCTTAAAGCAGCCACGTCGCAAGGACGTGGCCTTTTTCTACCCGTAAGTGTTATTAGGCGCATATGTGCAGTGCGGGCCGATGTTACAATTTTAATCAATGAGAACCACGGCTTTATGGGCCTTTAAGCGCCGCTTAATCTACGGTACGTTTTTTGTCGCTGTGCTTTTGTTTTTTTTCTCTTATATTTACGCAAAATATTTTTATAGCGCACCGACATGTTTTGACGGCAAACAAAACAAAGATGAGATCGGAGTGGACTGCGGCGGTTCCTGTGTTCGCATCTGCGCCTTTGAGGTGGCACAGCCGGCAGTTAAGTGGGCTCGCAGTTTTAAGGTGACCGATGGCCAATATAACGCTGTCGCTTATGTCGAGAACCCGAATCGCGTGGCGGCTTCGCCGGAAGTTAAATACACTTTCTCTCTTTATGACGATCAGGGACTTATATTGGAAAAAAGCGGCACCACCATTTTGCCGCCAAACAGCGTTTATCCGATTTTTGAAGGCAGGATAATGACCGGCAACCGTGTGCCGACTCGCACCTTTCTTGAGATCGAACCGCCGGAACTTTGGCAGCCGGCCGAAGCCGGACGAGAGCAATTTACAATAGTGGACCGGCGTCTCTCCGGTGCCGATGAGAAGCCAAGGCTGAATGCGATCGTTCGAAACAACAGCCTGGAAGAAGCCAAGGAAGTGGAAGTCGTCGCCACCATCTTTGACGCGCGCGGGACCGCGCTCGCGTCATCGGAAACTTTTGTGGATAATTTTGCCCCGCGCTCTGATACCAACGTCGTCTTTACCTGGCCGGAACCGATAGCAACCACGCTTCGCAGCTGCGAAATACCGACCGATGTTCTCCTGGCCATTGATGTCTCCGGCAGTATGAACGACGATGGTAAAAATCCTCCCGAGCCATTGACGTCCGTTAAGCAAGCGGCCGAAAGATTCGTTAATCGCTTGGGTGGCGAAGACCAAGTCGGCGTCGCCACATTTGCGACCAAAAGCCAGCTTGCTTCTCCGCTTTCTTCTGAAAAAAGTATCGCCGCTAAAGTAATCGCCGGGCTCGGCATAAGCCCAGCCGAAGAGAGCGGCAGTACCAATACCGGCGAAGGCTTGGCGACTGCCGGCAACGAACTGATCTCCGAGCGACACAACAGCGACGCGCGCAAGGTCCTGGTTATCCTTACCGACGGTTTAGCGACTGCGCCGGAGGAAAAACCGGAAGAATATGCGCTTGCAGTCGCGAACGAGATTAAAAATGCCGACATTGAGATATACGCCATCGGTCTCGGAGAGCGAGTCAACATGGATTTTGTCAAAGCGGTCGCGACCTCTCCCGACTATGCTTATCAGGCTTTAAACTCGGGCGATGTTGATCGCATCTACCAAACTGTCACCACTTCACTTTGCGAGGAGGGAGCGGCTGTCATAGACATCATTCCCAAAACCGGCGCGGCCTTTACGCCACTCCGGTAATCGCTACTTAATTTCGGTCCAAAATGGCAAAGGCCGCCGGCTTCGCCGGCGGCCTTTGCCATATGCCATTTGCCATATACCATATACTCGTCATGTCTTTCTTGCGCAATATTTTTTCCGGCTTTGATCCCTGGCTCTTTGTTCCGGCTTTGGCTCTTGCGCTTATGGGTTTGGCCACCATGTACACCTTCCAGAGCGGGAGCGATTTCTTTGAAAAGCAGATCTATTGGATAGTTGTCAGCGTGGCCATGATGCTCGCGGCCATGATGCCAGACTACAGGTTTTTGCGCGCCGGACACACTGTTTTCATACTTTATTTGATTGCGGTCGCGTCGCTCGTTCTCGTCTTGTTTTTTGGTGAAATTACCCTAGGCGCGCAAAGCCGTTTTGACCTGGGCTTCTTTTCGCTTCAGCCGTCCGATCCGGCCAAGCTGGTTTTAATTGCGGTCCTGGCCAAATATTTCTCTAAGCGCCACGAGCTCATCGGCGATTTTCGACACATCTTGGTTTCCGGGCTTTACGCTTTTGTGGTTTTTGGTTTGGTGTTTATACAGCCCGACTTCGGTTCCGCCATCATTTTGTTTTTCATTTGGCTGGGAATGGTCATAGTGTCGGGCATTCAGATAAGACATTTGGGACTGGTATTTTTATTGGGCGCTCTCGCATTCGGAGGTATGTGGCAGTTTGCCCTTAAGGATTATCAAAAGGAGCGCATTTTGACTTTCCTCAATCCTTTGGAAGATATTCAGGGCGCCGGATACAACGCCTACCAGTCAACGATCGCTGTCGGTTCGGGGCAGATCTGGGGAAAGGGAATCGGCTATGGCACTCAGTCCAAACTGGAATTTTTGCCGGAGTACGAAACCGACTTCATTTTCGCCGCTTTCGCCGAGGAATGGGGTCTAATCGGCGTCACCATTCTGTTCGCTCTTTTTGGCATTATAATTTGGCGCCTCCTCCGGCACGCCACCTTCGGCGCTAGCAATTTTGAACGGCTGTTTACGAGCGGCGTGGCACTCCTGTTTGTCAGTCATTTTTTTGTTCACGTCGGCATGAACATCGGCCTTTTGCCGGTTACCGGTACAACCGTTCCTTTTCTAAGCTACGGAGGTACGCATTTGATGACAGAATTTTTGGGGCTCGGAATTGTGATGGCAATGACGCGCTACACCAAAACGCAATATCAGAGCGAGGAGATCATCCTGACGCCCTAGCTACCATAAGCGCCCATGGTTTTTTGCAATGTCTCTGCAAAAGTAAAATGCCTGGCGCGCTCCGATGCTCCGGCCGCAAGGAATTTTCGCGCCGCCTCATCGCTGCGCAGTTTCAAATAAGCGTTTTTGAGGTTGTCAACATCTCCGGAAGGAACCAGCAGGGCGGAGCGCCCATTGTCTACAATTTCCGGAATACCACCGACATTGGTCGCGATGATCGGCAGACCAGCAATGGCCGCTTCAATAATAACGTAACCCAGCGCTTCGGAACGCGAAGAAAGGACGAACATATCAAATGCTTTCAAATATAATGAGGCTTCATCTACCGCACCAATGAGAAAAATATGGCTTTCTAGAGCCATTTTTTTAATCAAAAGTTCCAGGCCTTCTCTTTCCTCGCCTTCGCCGATGATAATGTGGCGCGTGTTCGGTTTTTGTCTGACTGCCTCAGCAAGGGCGCGAATGGTCACATTGTGCTGTTTTATTTTATGCAGTTCGCCAATCGTAACCGACCAAAAATCGTTTTTGTATTCTCTCAAACTTGGTGCGAGTTTGGTTAAAAAGTCGCGTGCCTCTTCACGCGCCTTCATGTCTTTTATTTCGCGTCCGCTGTGAATCACGATCATTTTGTTTTGCACAAGCGGCCAATCCATTTGACGTTTAAGTTCATGAGACACGGCGATGGTTTTGTGCGCGAGTAGCACCGTAAGCCAGTGCGCCGATTTGAAAATAAATTTTTGCCACGCCGGCCGGTCCTCATTGAACGCCCAGCCGTGCGAAGTAAAGATAACCTTGGGCACAAAACACAAACGGCCGACAAACGTGCCAAGGACGCCCGCTTTCGAGCTGTTGATGTGCAAGACGTCGGGCTTTTCTGATTTAATCAACTTGAAAAGTTGCCCAAGAGATTTAAGTTCTTTTATAAATGAAATATCGCGCTCTAGCGACGGAACGGTAATCACGCGTACGCCGGCCGTTCGCAACTTCACTGCGAGCGGGCCGTCGCCGCCGCAGGCGGCGACGGCTTCGAAGTCACTTTTCGGCAGTCCAACGGCCAGGTCGTGCACGTAGCGTTGCGCTCCGCCCCAGTTTGATTTCGTGATAATGAATAGAATTTTCTTCATACAGTAGTAGTCACGAAATCAAACGGGTCGGTCCACCTACGGCCTGTCTCGTGATCTCGACAACGGCCGTTGCCTGCGGCACCGGAGAAAACGAGAAGCGGTTCTCTTTTTCTCCCCAATTACTTTTGGTAATTAGGGAAAATACCTTTTTCTTTTCAATCACGAGGCCATTCATATTCTGTCGTTGTACGGTGTGCTTAAAAGTAATTGGAGCGAAGTAAACCTCGTCTTACAGACGCTGTCCACTCGCTCGCCATTTTGCTCCAAACATTCGCAAAATAGCAAGGCGAGTCTGGCGACAGTCTCCCAGGCTGTCTCACCCAAATTTGATTTTGTTATCAGATACAAAATCTTCTTTTTCATCTCCTAATCATAACCCGTTTTGGTAATTAAGTATGGAACTTGTTGTAAGTAAAAAAGGTTCTAAAGAAGCGTTGAAATTTTTAAGTCCCACCTTGTACTTTTTCCTTTTTCGTTTTACATTTTTAACTATCGCTTATGGGTGAACGAACGCGTGAATTGTTGCTTTTAATCGTCGGCGACGTGTTCTGTTTCTCGCTGTCCTTGTGGCTCACTCTTTTAGTGCGCTACCTTGAGATTCCTTCCGCCGAACGGCTTGAAGCGCACTTCTGGCCTTTTCTTATCCTCTCCGGCGTCTGGCTTTTTATTTTTTACATTGCCGGCCTCTACGATAAACACACGGTTTTTCTCAAACAACTCCTGCTTAGCCGCATCGTCAACACGCAGGTTATCAACATCATCATCGCCGCACTTTTGTTTCTCATCATTCCGTTTGGCATCGCGCCGAAGACCAATTTGGTGATATACCTCTTAATTTCAATCATCCTTATCACCTGGTGGCGCTTGGTGCTTTTTAATTATCTTTCTCCCAAAACCGCCCACAAAGCCGTTCTCATTGCCGACGGCGAGGAAGCGGTGGAATTGGCGGACGAAATCAACAACAACGACCGCTATAACTATTCGTTCATCCGCATCATTGATGAAAAAACCGCTCTGCATACGCCCGACTTTGAGAGCAAATTGCTCGAACTCATAGACCGCGAAAACGTCGAGATCATTGTGGCAAATCCGCGCGGAGTGCACATCGAGCGTATTTTGCCGGCGATTTTCGACCTGTCTTTCCTGCAATTTGAGTTTGTCTTTTTGGATTTTTACAAAGTTTACGAAGATACTTTCGACCGCATTCCGCTTTCCGCCTTGCGTTACGATTGGTTTATTACCCATGTCTCGCATTCAAAAAGCCTAGTTTATGATTTTTTGAAGCGCTCACTGGATTTGTTTTTGGCGTCAGTCATTCTTTTTTTCTTGCTCATTCTGTTGCCGTTCATTGCTCTAGCCATGCGTCTTGAAGGCAAGGGGCCGATTTTTATCACGCAGAATCGGGTCGGGCAATTCAACCGTCCGGTACGGGTTTACAAACTCCGCACGATGACACAGAATGATGCTGGCAGCGGCACTTGGACCGATGAGGACGCAAAACAGGGAAATCACATCACGCGCGTCGGCGCCTTCCTGCGCAAAACATCCATTGATGAATGGCCTCAATGTTTTAATATTCTCAAGGGCGAGATGTCTCTCATCGGACCTCGAAATGACATTGCTGGACTCGGCGCGCGCCTCGCGGAAGCCATCCCTTATTACAATATTCGCAATTTTGTAAAGCCGGGCATTACCGGCTGGGCGCAGACGCACCAATATTATATGCCGGGTCAGATCAGCCCGCAGTCGATTGAAGAGAGCCGCGTGCGCCTATCTTACGACCTCTACTATATTAAGAACCGGTCACTGATGCTCGATATTGAGATCGCCTTGCGCACGCTGAAAACCTATCTTTCACGTTTTGGCATCACCATTCGTGTGCCGAGACAGTTGACATAAATATGCCAAACCGAACCATATTCATAACCGGCGCTTCGGGCTACGTCGGAGAAATGCTCTGCGATCAGTTTGCCAAACGCTCTGATGTTGCGAAAATCATCGCGCTTGATAAAGAACCGCAAACGGATTTTGGCCGCAAAATTCCCAAGGTGATTTTTATGCAGCAAAATCTTTCCGATGACGGCTGGCAAAAGGAGGTGGCAAAATACGAACCGGACACGGTCATACATACCGCTTGGCAAATTCGCGCGCTTTATGGCGAGAGTGAGAAGCAGTGGCGCTGGAATGTCGATGGTTCTAATAAAGTTTTTGATTTCGCACTGTCGTATCCTTCCGTTAAGAAATTCATATATTTCTCAACGGCTTCCGCTTATGGCGCCAGAGCGGATAATAGTTTTGAATATTACTTCACCGAGGCCGAAGGTTTCCGCGACGACGATTATATTTACGCCAAGGAGAAAAAAATCACCGAAGACAACTTAAAACGAAAATTTGACGAGGGCAAAAAGGCCGGACGACAGTTACCGCAGGTAACTGTCGTCCGGCCCGCCGCCATCACCGGTCCGCGCGGACGCTATATGCGGATTCGTTTCGGTTTGCAGTCGGCTTTACAGGGTAATCTCAAGGGCGGAATCGTGAATCGCTTGGTCACTCTGCTCACCTCCTTCGTGCCGGCGACCAAAGGGTGGGTTCGCCAATTCATCCACGAGGACGACGTGAATGACATTGTGGAGACACTGGTGTTTGAGGTTTTTTCGTGGGATTACAACGTTTTTAACATTACTCCGACAGGAGAGCCTGTTTTTGCGCGCGACATGGCCAAGGCGGTTAGCAAAAAAATTCTGCCGATATATCCGTGGATGGCACGTTTGGCGTTCTTTGTCTTTTGGCATCTAACCCGCGGGCGCATTCCGACCTGTCCAGGCTCGTGGCGTTTCTATTCCTATCCGCTTCTTATGAGCGGAGAGAAGTTGAAACAAATTTACAACTGCAAATATTCTTCCAAAGACGCATTTCAATACACGAATGGACGTTACGAAAATTTCGTTCCGGAAAAGCTAAAGACCACCAAAGTCAGCTAGTTTTTGCTATACTGGCGCACTATGTTAGTTGACGGACGCAAAATAGCGGAAGAAATCTACAGCGAAATACAAACTACTCTCGCCGAACAAAAGTCGGCGCCGCATCTCACGGTTTTCACCTGCGCGCCGAATTTTGAAACGCAAAAATATCTGGCGTTGAAAAAAAAGAAAGCCGAGGAGGTTGGGTTGGGGCTAAACGTCATTGAGTTCATGATGGAAAATACAACCGAGGAAATTGTGCAATCAATAAAACAAGCCGCCAATTCGGCTGACGGCATCGTGGTACAGCTTCCGCTGCCGGCGCACATCAATACCCATGACGTTCTTTGCGCCGTGCCGCAAAATCTGGACGTGGACGCTGTTCACTACGATGGTGAAAGTGAAGGCGTGTTGCCGCCGGTGGTTGGCGCGATAAAAGCGATAGCAGAACACCACGGCGTATCTTTTGTCGGCAAAAAAGTCGCAGTGGTCGGAAAGGGAAGACTGGTTGGCGCGCCTTCTGCCATTTGGGCTGAAAAAATGGGAGCCGACGTCAGCGCCGTTGATAAAGACACAAAAAACGCGGAGGAAATTTTGAAAAACGCGGACATAATTATTTCCGGCGCCGGAGTTCCCGGTCTAATAACCGCCGAAAAAATCAAAGACGGCGTGGTTATTTTTGACGCCGGTACCTCGGAAGAAGAAGGCCAGCTCCGAGGCGACTGCGCGCCAGACTGTGCCGACAAATCTTCTCTCTTCACCCCTGTTCCCGGAGGCATCGGCCCGATTACCATTGCGATTTTGCTCCGCAATCTGGTCACTCTCCCACGCTAGACTGATTGGACGCGAGGAGATGTCGCATAAAGAATATTTCACGACCAGAACGTGAATCCCTTAACGGAGGATGGTTCGAGGAATTTGCCGACAGGGTAGTCCTCACACTTACCCTATAACAATTTGGATTTTGATAATTTTGAAAAACTACGAAAGTCGAAAACTACGGACGTCGGACGTCCGTAGTTATCACTTGGGACCCAAAACTTAAATTTGTGATATAGTAGCCGCAATTTATGGATGGAAAGAACAGTAGCTCGGGGAGTCAGGCAATCATTCGCGTTTTTTACGCTCTCGTTACTTTAGCCGTAGGCGCAGGCTTAGCTTTTTTTGTTTACGGGAACGTCACTAATCCGGAGGCCAAATTTCCTTTTAAACTAGGGCTTGATCTCGCAGGCGGAAGCCACCTTATATATGAGGCCGACGTCTCCGGAATCGCCGAAGAAGATGTGCCGGAACTTATGAACGTTCTTCGCGATGTTATCGAAAGGCGCGTCAATATTTTCGGCGTTTCCGAACCGATAGTGCAGGTAGAATCAAGCAGTTTTGTAAGCGACGAAAGAACGGAGCGGCTTGTTGTAGAGCTTCCCGGCGTGACGGACGTCTCGGAAGCCGTAGCGGAAATAGGTAAAACGCCGCTTCTTGAATTTAAACTTTTGGTGAGCGCCGACAGCGACGGCAACCCTACTTATGCCGAGACCGGCCTTAGTGGACGTTATCTGGAAAGCGCCCAGCTCCAATTCGTCGGTCAAAGCGGCCAGGGCGGGCTTTCCAACGAACCAATAGTCGGAATTAAGTTTAACGAAGAAGGAGCGAAACTGTTTGAAGAAATCACGAAAGAAAACGTCGGTGAGACCTTGGCGATTTTCCTTGACGGCGCCCTTATTTCCGCGCCCCGCATCAACGAAGCCATCAGAGGCGGCGAAGCGGTCATTCAAGGAAATTTCACTCCGGACGAGGCCCGCGATTTGGCCGAAAACCTAAACTTCGGCGCGCTTCCGGTACCGATAACTCTCGCGAGCACGCAAACGATCGGCGCGTCCCTCGGCGGCGAAGTGCTCGATAAAGGCGTCAAAGCCGGTGTTATCGGACTTGGTTTTGTAATGTTGTTTATGTTGCTTTGGTATCGCCTGCCCGGAGTAATCGCTTCGCTCGCCCTTCTTGTGTATGTCGCCGCCATGCTCGCGCTGTTTCAGGTCATACCGGTAACGCTTACGGCTGCCGGTCTGGCCGGCTTCATCCTCTCCATCGGTATGGCGGTTGACGCCAACGTCTTGGTATTTGAACGCATGAAAGAAGAGTATCGCGCCGGCAAATCGCTCCGCGAAGCGGCGCGAGTCGGCTTTTCGCGCGCTTGGAGCGCCATTCGCGACGGCAATGTCACCAGCCTGCTTTCTGCCGTTATTCTTTTCTGGTTTGGCACTTCGATAGTGAAGGGTTTTGCGCTCGTGTTCGGGCTTGGCGTGCTCGTGTCAATGTTTTCCGCTCTCACGGTGACGCGCACGCTTCTTATCGCGCTTCCTGACGTGAAAAGAGATGAAGGCGGGGGTAAATTATTTGAAACCGGCATCGGCAAATAAATATTAGATATGTGGGTAATATCACGACATAAACTTTGGATACTGATCGGACTGGTCATCATGTGCGGCTCCCTGGCTATCGCTCTAAGCTTTGGTCTTAAACTCGGCATTGATTTTACCGGCGGCGCCTTGACCGAAGTCGCTTACGAAATCACTCCGGAAAAAACCGAGCTGGAAGCCAAGCTGAATGAACTTAATCTCGGCGGTTATTCCCTGCGCCCGGCGAACGATGAAAGCGGCCGTGGCGGTTTCATTTTGCGCACCCGCGATTTATCTGAAGAAGAAAGGATCGCGGTTGCCAAGACGCTGACAGAATTCGGCGCGGGCGCGGAAGTGACCCGCTTCACTTCCATCGGCCCGGTCATTGGCGAAGAGCTAAAAGACAAGGCTGTGTGGGCGCTTGGCGGAGTGATTCTTATCATTGTTGTATACGTGGCTTTTGCCTTCTGGGGAGTGGGGAAACCGGTCGGCTCATGGGTCTATGGAGGCATTACCATTCTCGCCCTTCTTCACGACGTCTTGGTGCCGGCGGCGCTCATGGCGCTTCTTGGACATTTTTACGGCATTGAAGTCGATGTACTCTTCGTGATGGCGCTTCTCGCGGTGCTTGGTTATTCAGTCAACGACACTATCGTGGTTTTTGATCGCGTGCGCGAGAATTTGGTCAAATACCGCAACGAACAAAAGAGAATGATAAACTTGCCGGGCGGCATAAAACGGGAAGAAATCACTTACACTTTTAACAAACCTTTTGCGGAAATCGTCGGACTGTCCGTGAACGAAACACTGCTCCGCTCCATCAACACTTCTCTCACCACTTTCCTCGCGCTTCTCGCTCTTTACATTTTTGGCGGCGCGGTCACGCAAACTTTCGCACTCGTTCTTATGGCGGGCGTGATCGCCGGCGCGTACTCCTCAATTTTTCTCGCCTCACCGCTCCTTGTTTGGTACGCGAATTGGCAGTCTAAAAAAGAAAATACCGCATGATTATTGGTATTACTGGTTCTTTTGGGGCAGGAAAAGGCGCAGTAGTTGACTATCTGGTCAAGGAAAAAGGTTTTACCCACTACTCGGCAAGCGGCTACATTACAGAGGAAATAAAAAGACGCGGTCTTCCGGTTGACCGAGATAGCATGATAGCGATCGGTAACGCTCTAAGAGCAGAGCATGGACCTAGTCACATTGTTGAAGTTTTATTTGATAGAGCAAAGACCAAAGGAGGGGATGCCGTTATCGAAGCTCTTAGAGCCGTTGCTGAAGTTAGAAAAATGAAAGAATTAGGTGCAATGATTCTTGGCGTCGATGCTAGTTCGGAAATTCGCTACGAACGTTCTTTAAGACGCGGAAGCGAAAAAGACCGGGTCTCTTTCGAGAAATGGAAGGCACAAGAAAAAGAGGAGTCCAATACCGAAGACCCGACCAAACAAAATATTTTTGGCGCTCTCAAAGAGGCCCATCATATTATTGTAAACAATGGCACGCTTAGCGAACTGCATGAGAAGATAGATAAGTTTCTGGAGCAGTATGGAAATAAATAATATTGGCATAATCGGTTACGGAGCTTTTGGAGAGTTTTTGGAGCTTCTCATTAATAGATTTGCGCCGCACGTGGAAGTTAAGATTTTTTCCTCAAGGTTTCCGACAGACGGGCAAAAATTTTTTGAAGCTGAAGATGTTTGCAAATGCGACGCGGTGGTTTTTTGTTGTGCCATTCGCGAATTTGGAAATGAGCTCAAAAAACTTTTGCCTTTAATTCCAAAAACCACCATCATCGTAGATGTTGCCACTGTTAAATGTCACACTGCAGAGTTACTTAAAGAGCTGGCAGGAGACAGACCGTACATTGCCAGCCACCCGATGTTTGGTCCGGAAAGCTACAAAAAAACCAAAGGCGACGTGACCGGTTATCGCATTGTCATCACCAACTCATCCTTGTCAAGGTTCGACCTTGACAAATTTAAGGAATTTTTGACCCAGATTGGTTTTGCGGTAACGGAAATGCCGCCGGAAGAGCACGATCGGCATTTGGCCAACACTCTATTTCTCACTCACTACATCGGACAAACCATGAAAGCCGGAGGATTCAAACGCACACCGATAGACTCGGTGTCTTTTGGCTCGCTTATGAATGCCGTTGAAAGCGTCCAGCACGACGAAAAACTCTTTCACGATGTTTACAAATTCAATCCGTTTTGCAAAGATGCGGCCAAGCGTTTCCATGATGCGCAAGAAAAAGTTTTTGAAAACCTCCCAAGTGACAACAAATTAGCTTAAATTAGATGGAGTCATGATTAGTTAATAATCGGATGAGTTGCTAGGCGAACGAGGCAAAGGACTGGAAACGTATCTTGTTATACGGCGACAGTCATTTGTCCGGAGTAACGACGCAAATCGCCGATTATTGGTTAATCATGGCGTAGTCGAAGAGAACGTTGAAAGCCTTGCACCACGTGAGAACATATTTGTATTCACTCAAGTCAGCATCAAGCGGCGCGCCGTAAATGATATTTCCTTTATTTCCTTTGGCCGGCCCCAAATCGATAAAATCTTTAGCTTCCAGGTCTTTAGATAAATAAACGTACAAGTCGGGGCCATTGGTGCCGTCGTAATTCTTGTACATGATAAGCAATTCTTCCGGCGACTGAATGACTTCCACTTCCCCGCTCGCCGGATGGCCGGTAGTGCCGGTTATCGGGAAAGGTCCGATGGCGGCGATGCCGCCGTTGTCCTCCGTTTCGGTGCCTGTTTTCACTACTTCGCTTTGCTCATCGCCAACCGATGATTGTGCTCGGTTGGCGTCCACTTGCTTTTGCGCCTCCAGGCGGGCCTGTAGCTCCGGATCCAGTTCGTCATTTACTTCCTTATCAAACAAAAGCGGCGAAAAAGCCCACCACAAGAAGGCGCCGGCGGCCATGAGCAGTACTGCGAGGAGGAGGTTCTTCATTACACAATTTTAACACGACAGGGCTTGCAGGCATGGAACTGTGATAGAATATGAAGACTATTCGCATTAATTAGCTTATGGATTTTAAACAATTCTTCGATTGGTTCTGGAATCCCATCCGGAATCATTATGCAGACTTTAACGGCCGCGCCACGCGTCAGGAGTTTTGGATGTACATACTTGTGTACGTCATTATTTATGTCGTGCTTGCGGCTTTAAATGATCTGCTGGCGCTGGCTTACTCACTAGCTCTCCTGGTTCCGGGCATCGCCATAACCGCGCGTCGTCTTCACGATACCGGCCTTAGCGGCTGGTGGCAGCTTCTCGGCCTTATTCCGCTTATCGGCTGGATAATTATCATCGTGCTTTGCGTACGCAAGAGCAATCCGGCTGGCGATAAATACGGAATGCCAACAAGTTCCGCCACGCCTCCTTCTCCTGATATGTCAGGCGGTATGAACAACAGCGGCGGTCAAACGGGCCAGACGTGATTTTATTTTGGAATTTTTAAAAAAACGCCCCCGGGGTCATGTTGCTAAGTGAAATTTGCACGCGTGCAAATTTCACTTAGCACATCCCCCGACCTCGCGGTTTCTGCATTAGGAATAGCCAGAAATATCGCCACGGTTCTCAAAAAGCTGGAAAGCATCCCTTGCGGGTGCTTTCCAGCTTTTTCGCCGAAGGCCGACGGGCGTTTGTTTAACCGTGAATTCTAGTACCGATAAATTCTTCGCCTTTTAAGTATTTTTTCAATTCCAACAATTTTTGGCCATTGATGCAGGCCACTTCAATGCCTTTCGCTTCGGCTTCTTTGGCGGCCACCGGATCGAAAGGAGAGGAGAGTCCGGGGTCCCAATTTTCAGGAATCAGTTTCCTGAATTCGGCCCAGGTCGTGTCTTCTATGGGCATAGCGTCCGGGTTGGTTTTTGGATCGGCGGTGTAAACAAAGTCTGTATTTGAAAGATTAACCACCTTCTTGGCGCCGACTTTATCAGCAATCTGAATAGCTCTCAGATCTGTCGAAGCACCGGGCCTATAACCGGAAGCGACAACCACCCTAGCTTCCTTTGGTGTGTCCAAAATTTCGTCCGGGTTGGTGAGCATGACGGGATGAGCCGTCTGTTTAAGCACCGTGCGCAATAAGTGGCCGTTTAACCGAGTGGCATGGATTCCGATCCAATCGACATCCTCCTTATCAAGAGCGCTTACCTCTGCGGCCGCCTCCTGATAGCGTCTCGCCGTTTTGCCGCCGCCAGCGATGATGATAAATTTCTTATTGCCGCCCCTGATTTCGTTTTCTATAAAATTTTTAAGCTCGGATAAGAATTCAGTATCAATCTCATTCGGTACGATAAGCGAACCGCCGACTGACATTATAATTGTTTCCATGTGTGTATTTTACGAGACGATTGGTTTATGTCCATGCAATAATTGGCTTAATGAAGCTTAGTGTAGGCACTTTCATTTTGGTTAATGCCATACTGGTCATTGCGGTCGTGGCCGTCGTCGTCCTTATTTCTTGGTTCCTGCTTAATTCCAACTTAAGTACCGAAGAGGCCGAGTCCAAAGCGGTGTTGCTTCGTCTAAAGGCCAGCGCCGAGCTCTATCACAGTCGAGTCGGGTTTTATACCGGCTTATGCGGCGATATCGGCGTTCCCGGTAAATTCAGTTGCACCGAGTCTGATGATGCTTACGCCATAGAAACGACTTTAAGCTCCGGCTCCTACTATTGTCTAGATAGCAGCGGATTTATAGGTAAGACGCGCCTATCCAAGGGCTTAGGTACAAAGTGCCGGTAGCGGTGCGTTCCACGGCCGCTATTTTGTGGCCGCAAAATAGCGGCCATGCTTACCCCCACACCTATCCTTCCGTCGCTACTGTGATGATAATTTACGCACCACACTATTGGGTATAGCTTATACCGGTGCAGAAGAATTTTCCTAACATCGGCTACCGACTTGCAAAACAACGGAAGGATAGGCGTCGGGGCTTGCGATTTTTTCTTTCATCTGTATAATACCGGTCACTATTCGCGGGAGTGGGAATCGGCTTTTGAAATCGCTACAGGTGCTCGAATAAGTGCCTGGTCCTCTTCCGAGCGGGATGGTGTTTTTTGATAAAAGAATAAACTATGATCAACACAGCCCGTGTTGGTCTAGTCAGCATCATTCTTATGAGGCGAATTTTCGTCTTGTAGGAAGTCCTTTTAGAAACTTTGTTTCTATCGGGACGAAAGACAAAAGCAAATACAGTTTGTACTTTCTTTTGTCTTATCCTTTAGGAGGTTCATCTTCGTGCTTGAGTACATCGCACATATAAGATGAACCCAGGTAAGGACTGCATTTATGCAGTCACAATCCTGTCTTTAATTAGAGTTTGATCCTAGCTCAGGGTGAACGCTGGCGGCGTGGATGAGGCATGCAAGTCGAGTGGGTTTAGACCCACGGCAGACGAGGTAGGAACACGTAGGTACATACCCCGTAGTCAAGAATAACCCGGCGAAAGTCGGAGTAATGCTTGATACACTCTTC
>CAYZRD010000002.1:0-22793 GCA_964480015.1 uncultured Candidatus Saccharibacteria bacterium | reverse complement strand
AGCAACCGCGTAAAAAACAAATCCGCTTGTCTCACTGCCCATAACTAGCAGTTTACCAAATCAACGTAGCCGCGTTTCCGGTATGATATTACATAATATCATACCGGAAACTGGAAACCTTAAATGCTGTCCAGGGCTTCATTCACAAGCTTGTCTGCCTCTTTGTTTTTTTCGCGGCGTACGTGAGTGAATGCGAGTTTAGGAAAATTGGAAACGCGAAGGTTGTGTATCTGTATAAAAAGCGGCACGAGCCCGGGTTCTTTGATTTGATACTCGCCGTTTAATTGTTTCTTAACCAGCTCGCTATCAAGACGAACTTCAATTTGCGCCTCCTTGGTTTTTTTGCCGTAAATCCGCTTTAGCGTATCAAGTGCTGTCGCGACCGCTTGATATTCGGCAAAGTTGTTGGTGCTATTCCCTATCGTTTCCGAAATCTTTTTTAAAACTTTTCCTTTCTCGTCGGCAATTACAATGCCGATTGCCGCCGGTCCGGGATTGCCCCTCGCTCCTCCGTCGGTATTAACCACGATTTTCATAGGCACACTATAACATTAAAAGCTTGGGCCCATTGTAAATCAAATGATGTCCACCACGCGCAATCTGGTTTGCAAGCGGTTCATAAAAAACGACTCTTCGACATGGGCCACTAGGTCTAGCAGCTTATTAGCTTCCGGTTTTTTTGCAAATCCTTCCGGTGAAGAGAAGAACGCGATGGCTTCGAGACGTCCACGCGGAACTTCAAAGACCAACTTCAGGTGTTCACGATTTTTGCCGAACAACTCGACTTTGGTTGGGGATACGGAGCGGAAAACGAACAAGGGTTTCGGATTGCCGATGCCAAAGGGCGAAAGTAAGCGTAGAGTTTTCACCAGCTCCTGATTCACATCTTCAAGTTTCAGTTCGCTATCGATAAGCGTCTCCTCGGCGGCGGAAACCCGTTCGCCGAGCGCTAGATAAGCGTCGTTTAATTTTTGCGGCAATGTGAATATCGCCTCTTCTTTCACCGTGAAACCGCCCGAGAAATGATGCCCGCCGTGCTCTAGGAAATTTTCGGAGACTTCCTCCATCAAGCGAACAACGCTCGTTGTTCCCTCGCTGCGGCAGGAACCTTTTATAAGGCCCCCGCCATCGCGGCCCCAGAGAAATACCGGACGTCTGAATTCTTCCGTGAGACTGTTGGCGGCGAGACCGACCAAGGCCGGCCGCCACGCGGGATTTCCAAGTACCAAAACCGGCGGCAATTCAGTGAACTCATTTACTCTATGTTTCAACTCCTTTACCATCGCCGCCACGATGCCTTTGCGTTCGTTGTTCAACTTCTCCAAATGCTCAACACGCGCGCCCGCTTCACTTTCGTCGCTCGACGAAAGCATAAAGAAAGCATCTTCCGGAGTGTCCATGCGTGAAGCGGCGTTGATGCGCGGCGCGATAGTGAAGCCGATGTCGTCTTCGTTAAGGTAACGTTGATCGGAACGGGTTTTGCGCAAAAGATGCTGAAAGCCGGGGCGTCTTGATTTCCGTAAAACTCGGAGGCCATAGTGCGCAAGTACGCGATTCTCCCCGAGAAGCGGGACCATGTCGCTTACGGTCGCGAGCGCAACCATATCGAGCCACCATTTTTCTTTGCCGGTGATGAAATTGAAATCGCCCTTTTGCAGTAGAGCTTCAACCAATTTAAAAACCACACCCGCTCCGCAAAGTTCTTTGAAGGGATAATTGCCTAGTTTTGGATTGACGATGGCGACGGCTTCGGGCAACAAATAGTCGGGCTCGCCTGCCTGTCGCGACGGGCGCGGCGCAGGCAGGTGGTGATCGGTGACAATGACGTCAACTCCAAGTTTTTTAGCAAGTGTTATCGCCTCAACATCCGCCGTACCGCAATCAACGGTGATGATGAGCGACACTTTGTCCTTCGCCAACTTGTCTATCGCGGCAGTGTTGAGCCCGAAGCCTTCGTAATGGCGATGCGGGATGTAGTTTTGAAAACTTTCGTAACCTACCGCTTTAAAAAAATCGTGGAGAACGACAGCGCCCGGGATGCCGTCGCAATCGTAATCGGAATAGATGGCTATGCGTTCGTCGTTCTTTATTGCCAAGAGAACGCGCTCAACCGCCTTCCCCATGTCGTTTAAAAGAAACGGGTCGTGCCGATGTTCTTCGTAGTCGGGGAAGAGAAAATTTTGTATGTCCGTTTCGTTGCCAAAACCGCGGTTGTATAGCAGTTGCGACAGGAGTTTATCTTTATATAATCCCGCAGGTGCTGGCTCTGCTAATCGGTACTTGGACATAACGTGGTATGGCGCTTATAATACCACGCAAGGTCGCAATGACTTTTAAATTTTGCTCGTCATTTTAAATTTCGATTTTCGATTTTTGAATTTACATCATGGCCAAAACCATTTTCACAAAAATACTCAATCGTGAGATCCCGGCGCACTTTATTTATGAAGACGAACATTGCGCGGCGATCTTGGACAAATTCCCGACCGTGAAGGGTCAGTCTTTGGTAATACCGAAAGAAGAAATTCCTTATGCTTTCGATCTTGATGACGAGACTTACATTCACTTGTTTAAAGTGGCCAAGAAAATCGCCAAAGCCTCGGATAAGGCGCTCGACGCCAAACGCACTTGCCTCGCTATCGAAGGCTTCGAGGTTCCCCATGTACACGTGAAAATTTATCCCATGCAATCAACCGACAAAGGCCTCGGCGCCTTTCTGCTCCCCGGCGAAGAGGCGAGCGACGAAGAGTTGGCTATTGTCGCCACACAGATTCAAGCAGCACTAGAAGACTAAGGATTGATTCTCTCCTCAACTGCGCTTTGTATTTTTCTCATTTTTGAACCTGTTAGTGGCCTCGTATTTCAAAATCTATTAGTTGTCTGTCGTGGCATTTCATTTCCCAACCACCGCTTCTATCCCCGGCAAAGTTCCCTTCTCTAGATAAGTAAGCATCGCGCCGCCGGCGGTCGAGAGAAAACCAAACTGATCCTGAAGTGCTAATGATTCTATGGACGCAATAGTGTCGCCACCGCCGACTATCGAATAACCTTCCGCTTTGGCAATGAGCTTCGCGAGTTTTTCGGTTTCTTCTACAAAACCCTGTTCATAATCGCCAAGCGGGCCGTTCCAAAGAATAAATTTGGCGTTGGTAATATAACCGTCAAGCATTTTTATACTCTCCGGGCCGGCATCAAGTATAGTTTCATCAGCTTTCACGCCGTCGGGTTCGCATACCCTTATTATCCCGCGCTCACTCTTCACTCTAACATCAACCGGCAAGAGCAAATTGAGATGGTTTAGAAGTGCGCTGTCCCGAAGATCGATGTCAGAAATCCGGGAGCGACCGACTTCATAACCCTTGGCTTTGAATATGTCATTGGCCAAGGCACCGCCGATAAAAACATCGGTGTAAGTGTTGGCGTAGGCGTCTATGAGCGGCAACTTCGTTTCAAACTTCGCGCCGCCGAGAATCAGAAGTGACGGCGATTTCGGTTTCATGGCCTTTGAGAGTTCGCGGCACTCGCCGGCAAAATTTATGCCGAAATACGAAGGCAGATACATCGGCACTCCGACAATGGAGGCGTGTTCGCGGTGCGAATCGGAGAAGGCATCGTTTACATACACATCCGCGTAAGAGGCCAGCTCTTTGGCGAATTTTTTATCGTTAGCTGTTTCTCTCTCATCGCTGCGAAGGTTTTCAAGCAAAAGCACTTCGCCGTCTTTAAGTTCCTTGACCGCCTGTTCCACCTCCTTTCCCGTCACGGACGGACACCATTTGGCCCCGACTATTCCGCTTAACACTTCGTGAACCGGTTTGAGACTTTCGCTTTTCTCTCGCCCCTGGTGAGCGATGATTACCGTACGCGCGCCTTTGTCTTTTAGATAATTTATGGTCGGAAGCGCTCGCATCAAACGAAACTGGTTCAGAACAGCGTCATCTTTAAGCGGTACGTTTAAAGCGGCCCGCAACAGCGCGGTCTTGCCTTTTAATTCTTTAATATCTTTAAGCTCCGGTAGCTTCATTTACAATACTTAAAAATTCCCTGGCCTTTAAGCTCGCTTTGCCGACCAAAAAGCCGTCCACGCCGCCGCGTTCCGTTAAATCGGCGGTGTTTTGTGAAGTCACTGAACCGCCATAAAGAATCGGGACTTTGTCTGCCAATTGTCTGGTGAAATTGTCGGCCAAGACCTTGCGAATAAACAACTTCATTTCGTGGGCATCTTCCGGCGTGGCGTTGTTGCCCGTACCGATGGCCCAAACCGGTTCGTAGGCAACGACTATATGTTTGAGATCCGCGGCCTTAATTCCCTTAAGCGCGGCCTTGAGCTGCGCTTCCACTACGCCGAAATAATTGCCGTGGCCATCGCGCGACTTCTCGCCGACGCACACAATGGCAGTGGCCCTGTACTTAATAACCACTTTGACTTTTTTGTTGACGTCTTCGTCTTTCTCACCCCGCGCGCGCCGTTCCGAATGTCCGACGATAACGGCCGCCGCGCCGGCGCTTTTTAGCATCGGAAGCGAGACCTCGCCGGTAAAAGCGCCGCCGACTTCAGAAGAAACGTCTTGGGCGGCGAGCTTTATTTTGTGTCCAAAGGCAATCTGATAGAGATCGGAAATAAATGGAGACGGCGGCGCTATCATTACCCCGCTGTTTTGCGGCAGACCCTTTTGAATATTCAAAAACAATTTTTTGGCTTCCTTAAGCGTTCCCGGATTTGTCTTCCAGTTGCCGACGATTAGCAACTGTCTCTTTTTTGCCATGGAGTGATTGTAGCATATACCAAAAACTATACTTATGGAGTTGCGTTCGCTGGAAGGAGGGCCGCGACCAAGACGTATACAAACCTACGGCGCGGAAGCGGCCTGACTGGAGCGAGTGCAAATCCGCTCATTCTAGAAGTTTTAGTTGACTTCTCTCCACCTTTGGCCTGTTCGCAAGCTCACATCGGCCAATCCCTCGCAGGCTCGGGACCGGAGAGAAATCAACACTAGTTGACTTCTCTCCACTCAATAAACTCATAGGTGTCGGAAGTTTTGGGAGTAAGCGGCGGAGGGTCGGAAACCAAGTCACGATCGTAAGAATTGTACCTGGTCGCAAAACCGGAACAGTAAGTGCCGCCACATGACCACTTGGTGCCTTCTCGGCCCTTCGACACAATGGTGCCGTTTACTGTGAGCGTGCTTCGGTAAACGTAGGGGTCGAGAGAACCCGGCAAGCCCTGATTGCCTGGAGTCGAACTGCAATCGTTTTGGCAGTAATGATTGCGGCCGAAGCGGCCGTTTTGCGCGATAAAAATACCGTTTACGGTCATGGTGTCCGGCACCGCGAGACCAACAAGCACATTGTTCTCGCCGATTGCCAAAAGGCCGGATTCGTCGTCGGCATAGGTGATGTTGCCATTGAGGACAATATTCGGATCGACTCCGGTCGTGTCGACATCGGCGGCCGCGATAGTCACTCTGCCGGAAACCGTCCCCTCTATCCAAATATTGTCTTCCACAAAAATTACTGGACAGGCTTCGGGTATATTGTAACTGCCAACAAAATTGTTGGAGTTGATGACGTTGCGTTCCTGTTGCCATCCGTTCTCCGATGAATACCCCCATAGTTGGTCTGCGCGCGTGACTCGATAAACGTCAATGGTTCCGTCAGACTGGAAGCTCACGCGGTATCCGTATCTTCCAGACGGTTCTATATAAAGGCCGCCGCCGTTTACGGCTTTGTCCTGCATATTGGAAAGGTCTACCGTAAGTCCGGTGAAGTTTATGGGCGGCGCCGGAAAATTCCAGAGGTCGTAATTTGGCCCGTCGCCGTAGACCGCCGGTATGGTGTCGCCTTCGCTATAAGGGTTGCAGGGCAAACTGCCGTCGCAGACCCAACTTTCTTGGCCGCTCGTTACCGTAGAGTTGTTCGTGCCGTCCATGCGAATGACGCCGTTGCCGTGATAGGGTCCAATGATGGTGCGGTCGCTTCCGGCCCAGACGTTGGAATTGATAATGTAGGCGTATTCAGCGACCGTCGGCTGCGAGTAACGAGCGTAAACCGTGCGCGTGATACCGGGATCATCGTACGTATGTCCGGTTGAGGTGATATCAATGGCATAGGCTTCGCCGCAAGCGGTCGAGCTGGCTATCTCGAGAGAAAATTCGCCAATGTTTCCGCCTTCCGGATCAGCGTATGCGTGAACATAGGGTCCAGGCGCTCCGGTGCCGTTCTCAGTATCACCGGGATAGTGCGCCAAAAACCATTTGTAGTAATCAAGTCCGGCTTCAGCGATGGCTAGCGCTTTCGCTTTGTTATAAGAACGTATCTGCGCTTGATTTTGTGTCACTACGTAACCGGCAAAGGCGGTGACAATGACGAAAAAGACCGCGCCGAACACCAGTATTAAAACCAGCAAATAACCCCCGCACCAATTTGGGTGTTGCTTCTTTGATTGCGAGTCCAAACGTGCCATGGGCAACGACAAACTCACTTTCACATTCTTAAACAAGCGGTTACGGATACCTGCAAGAAGCGCCCAAATTGGCGTGGGGGCGGGCCCCCTATGTCTACGTTGCTTTGAGTTAAAGAGCGACATACTTAATTGTTTTTGAGATTGCGAAGCGAGGCGCTGGAACGAAGAGTGAACTCGCCTGGATCGCGTACCGGGTCGATATTCACGATTATTTTCGCCTCCACATATTGTACGTCGGTTACGGTGCTTGAGGCTGATACTTGCGCTCCGTTTCCATCAAAATAATAAAATGTGCTGGTCGCTTGATTGAGGTTTTGCACATACTCGGAGAGCGTATAAGTCTCGTCCGGATTATCGAGGTCGTAAGTCGGAGGTGTTCCGGTTGCGTTGTAAATTCTTTTCAGCAGTTTCGTACTGGTCGCCAGCTCATACTCCACATACTCCACGCTGTTGTCGCGGTCGATGTCGCTGTAAAAACCGATAAGGTGTTCCTCCATGCGCGCGAGCGGAAAGGTGCCGTCATCCGCGTAGCCCATTTCTCTCACGTCCCTCACCAGCGCTTCGAGGCCGCGCCTGGCGTGATCAACTTGGTAAGCTTGAGAAATCGTATAGTTGTTGTAGCGATACAAAGAAGCGATGCTTTCACCTACGGCCAGCATAAGGACGCCAAAAAGCGCGGTGACGACAATGACTTCCACCAAAGTCATTCCGGTTTTCCTATTTAAGTTTCTTTGGTAACTCCAACTCATACTAAGAAGCGGTGAGGGTTACGGTGAGGGTTTCGTTGCCGACGATGCTAACGTTGCTTTCGGTGCTGCTTTCGTACCCCGGAGCGCTAACATCGACCGTGTAATCGCTCGCCGAAACGAGTCCGTTCTCAAAAAACACTTGGCCGCAAATGGATGTATCGGCGCTGTCGCTAAAACCGGCGCGCGATATGTCAACAGTCGCGCCGGCTATCGGCTCACCCGCAACATCAAGCACAGAAACATGGAGTGAGCGCGCGGGAGCCGCATCAAGAGTCAGCTTCAGAGTTTTGTCCACCCCGGGATCAAGAATATAAGGCAAAGGATTACAAGCCTCAACAATTGTGTACGAACCAGAGATTAAGCCCAGTGTATAAGAATCCCATTCGAGACCGGTTAAAGAAAGTGTTCCGCCGCCATCGGTTACATGAGTCTCGTCATACTTGTAGATCGGCGTGCCGCTCGCGGTCGTGCCGATGGTTTTGGCGCCGGTCAGCGTGAAGCTAACGTTGCCGATCGGCGGTTCGGACACCACGTAATTTATATTCCAGTCGAGAAGTTTCGGCGTGTTTGAGGCGTTGCTGGTTGAGAGCTCGGCCCCGAGAGCCAAACTCGGGTAAGTGGCCGGATCAAGGCCGTTAAGCGCAATAGTTCCGGTCGCGAAACCGCTGCTGTTTCCGGGCAGGTCAACGTCCGGAACGAGCGTATAGGTGCCGCCGGAGACGTTATAGACCTTTACAATCAGTGAAGTGTCGGCCGGTACTTCGGTCGTGAATACGGCCGAATCCCAGTTTGCAAAAGTTCCCGGAGCGGTCGATGTGGAGGTGACGCTGCCGGAAGAAACGTAAGCCGGCGCGCCGCCTAGAGTCACTTCGCCTCCGCCCACGACTACATTGGTTGCGGTATTTACAAGACCGCCGT
Source organism: uncultured Candidatus Saccharibacteria bacterium (assembly GCA_964480015.1). Taxonomy (GTDB): domain Bacteria; phylum Patescibacteriota; class Minisyncoccia; order Phycocordibacterales; family UBA918; genus OLB19. Next base: position 14,663 of record CAYZRD010000002.1, on the reverse strand, counting down.
CGGTAAAAGTATCGGAGAAACTCTCGGTGGCCGGGATTCCGACCGTACGCACTGTTAAGTCGCTTAAAGTATCGATCTGGAAATTCATCGTTGACACCGCGCCTTCGATGACCGCGATGGGCGGCGTGCTCGGGTTTGGGTTTTCCGCCGAAGGCACGGCGGTGCCGTCGGTTGACATACCGGCGCCGGTCACGGTTATTTGGTAATTTGCCGCCGCCGGAGCGCCGGCAAACTGCGCGACGCCATTCGCGTTCGTCGCTTTCGTGACGTCTATGGTTGTCGTTCCGGTGTCGTTGTAAACTCTGACCGACGCGCCGCTTAGCGGTTCCGCCAAGGCATTAAAAACATTCACGGTTATGGTGCCGCCACCGTCGGTGCTCTCGATGCCAACCGGCACGATATTGGAAATAATCGCGATGGTTTTGGTCTCATTGTGGTTGTTCCAACTGTATTCCACTTTAACGCGTTTGTAATCCGCCAGAATTCCATTTTCGTCGTCCTCTCCTTCGCCGTCGTCCGGCGAATCGATGTATTCGATGAGCACGCGTTCGCTGTAAGTAATGTTGTTTAAGGTGGTGGTGGAATTTTGCGGTATGACTCCGCTCGGAATGCCGTTAATGGTGCCGACGCTGTCGTACGGGAGCGCCCGGATGTATTCCAGCCTCTCATTAGCCAAAGTGACCGCGCCGGAATGGGCCTTGGCATTGCCGATAAGCAAAACGGCGACTCGAAAGAAACCGAACAGTCCCCCAAAGACCAGGGTTATGATAGCCGCTGCCACCAAGATTTCCGTAAACGACATACCCCTTTTGTATGAGCGCCGCGCCAAAGGCGCGGCGCTCATACAAACCTCGTTTTGTTGCCGTTTAAAAAACATTTTAACCAATTGAATCTGAGAGCGAGTAGATCGGCGATATCATGGCGAGCGCGAAAAATCCGACCGTGCCGCCGATTACGACCATGAGTATCGGCTCGATAATGGTCGAGAGATCTTTGGTCTTTTGTTCGACCTCGTTCTCATAAAAAACCGCGAGTTGATTGAGCATATCTCCGACCGCTCCGGTCTCTTCGCCGACCAACATCATCTCGCCGACAAACACCGGATAGAGTTTGTCGTGCTTTATAAACGCTTCGGAAAGAGCCGTGCCTTTCTCCACCTTTTCTGCCGCTTCGCGGATCACGGGCTTGTAGTAAATGTTTTGCACCACGTCTTCGGTAATGTTTAGAGCGCGTATAACGTCAACTCCCGCGGTCAAGAGAGAAGCGAGCGTTCTTGCCGTTCTCGCAGAATTGGTTTCTTTGACCATGTTGCCGATAACCGGCAAATACAAAATGAAGAAGTGAAAAATAACTTTGCCTAAGCGAGTGCGAAGAAAATAAATAAAGCCGATAATCGCCGCGAACATCCCGGAAAGAACGAGCAGCGTATGGGCTACCATGAAGTCGCTTATGGATATCAGAACTTGGGTCATCACCGGCAAGTCCACTTCGAGTTTCTTAAAAGTGTCGGTGATTGAAGGCATCACGTATATCATCATCAGCACGCCGATAATGCCCATGATGACGATCACGATGGCCGGATAGATCATCGCTCCGCGGATTTTCTTTTTCAAATTTGAGGAGCGCTCCATTTGCGTGCTTAGGATCTTGAGCGCCTCGGCAAGCTTGCCGCTTTCTTCGCCGGCCTTGACCATGGCAATGTAGAGGTCGTCAAAAACTTTCGGGTGGGTTTCCAAGGCCTCATTGAACTGCTCGCCCTTTTGAATGCCGGCTCTGATATCGGACATCACCTCGCGAAGGCGCGGGTTGCGGCTTTGCCGCTCGATGACCGAAAGCGCCCTAGAAAGGGGCAGGCCGGCGGTGAGCATCGAGCCCAAATTTCTCGTCATGAGGACCAGGTCATCGGCAGATATCCGGCTGATAAAGGCTTCGATGCGATCGACGTTAAAAAATTTCTTGATGGAAAATGAGCCCTCCTCCTCCACCCGGCTTACCAAATGCCCGGCTTGGCGCGCAATCTCGTAAACGGCAAAACGATCCGTCGCCTCCACCGTTTCGCGTACCTGTGTGCCGTCCTTAGTTTCTCCTACATAAGTGAACTTGGGCATAACTATTCATTTATCACGCGAAGAACTTCTTCAATACTGGTAACACCGCGAGCCGCTTTGTAAATGCCATCTTCAAGCATGGTAAGCATTCCCTCCTGCCTCGCGAGTTTTTCAATATCGTCGGCCGTGCCGCCCTGCATCACCTTTTCCTTGATGGCCGGAGAGACCGCCAAAACCTCGTGTATGCCCATGCGCCCTTTGTAAGCGTCATCACCAGCTTTTTCGGGCGGTCGGTAAAAAGGAATAGAGCTCCAAGTTGCGCCGCTTTTCACTATGCCTTCCTCCTTCATCGTAGCCAGCACCTTATCGAGGTCGGCGTGTCGCCCCAGTTCCGTCCGTTCGCTCGCGGAAAGCGTGTAGGTTTCTTTGTTGTCGGCGAGTTTGCGCACAAGCCGCTGACCGATAGCTACCCGCAAAGTCGAGACGAGTAAAAACGATTCGACTCCCATATCGATAAGACGAGCAACGGTCGCGGCGGCGGAATTGGTGTGCACGGTCGCCAACACCAAGTGTCCGGTAAGAGCGGCATTGATGGCTAGACTCGCCGTTTCTTGGTCGCGTATCTCGCCGACCATGATGATGTCCGGGTCTTGGCGCATAAGCGAACGAAGGCCGTTCGCGAAAGTAAAACCGATATCCGGCTTCACCTGCGTCTGGTTGATGCGCGGCATCTGATACTCGATAGGGTCTTCAATGGTCGAGATGTTCACTTCCGGAGTATTCAGAAGGTCGAGGATGGTGTAAAGCGTAGTCGTTTTACCGCTGCCGGTTGGGCCGGTAACCAAAATAATGCCGGTGGTTTGCTTCATGGCGTCGTGCACGCGCTCAAGAGTGGTGCCATGGAAACCGATACCTTCAAGATTGAAGCCCGAACGGTTCTCGCGCAAAAGGCGCATCACCACTTTCTCTCCGTAATAAATCGGCAAAATCGAAACGCGGAAAGAAACTTTCTGTCCGTCCATTTCCATTTTGAAACGGCCGTCTTGCGGAAGGCGTTTTTCATCAAGTTTGAGGTTTGAAAGTACTTTGAGGCGAGCCACAATAGTCGAAGCGGCCGCTTTAGGCAGCGTCATCGCATCATGCAGAATGCCGTCAATGCGGTAACGCACCAGCACTTCGTTCTCCATCGGCTCGATGTGGATGTCGCTAGCTCCTTGAATGATGGCGTGGCGAAGTAGCGTGTCCACGATGCGCACGACCGGCAAGTCTTCGGCCATTTTCTTAAGGTCGGCCTCCGATATTTCCTCACCCTCTTCGCCGATCACTTTAAGCGCCGAAGCCTCGTTCATGATGATGTCGCCGAACTCGTCCTTGAGAGTTTTTTGGTACTGGCGCAAAGCCGAGCGCATACTCTCGGTATCGGTGAGGCGCGGCAAAATTTTCAGTCCGACTTTTTTCTTGATGAAATCAATGGCCGGCAAGTCGGCGGTGTCGAGCATCGCGACTTCGAGCGAGTCATTGTTTTTCTTGAAAGCAATAATGTTGTGATTGCGCGCGACCGGTTCGGGAATAAGCGAAAGTATTTCAAAATCGACTTTTTGGTCTTTGAGTGACACAAAAGGAATACCGAGCACGTAAGACTCGACGCGGCGAAGATCATCCTCGGTCATATAACCGCCGGCAAGCAGAGCGTCAGCAAGAGTGCGCTTTTCGTCTTTAGCGACCTTTTCCGCCGCCAAAACATCTTTCTTTGGCACCAAACCGGCGTCAGTAATAAAGCGCTTCAATTGTGCATCTTGAATTCGCACGATAAAAATTCCCAACGAGCATTTAAGAACTTGCTCTTGAATGTAATTGTAGCACTGAGACAGCACTAACGAACCCTCAATTACTAACAAAAAGAACCGAAGGTGTATGCACCTTCGGTTCTTCACGAATTTCTTGTCATCGGGAAGCCGCATCAGCTTCCTAATCACAATAAAACTCGTGTGCGCCCACTTCCCCGTCTGATTGCAGTGACGCAAACCAGCGGAGGGCCTTGGGCGACGTGACATAATTCGCGTGGTAACTGTGCGAACAAGTCACGATTACATCCTGGTAATAGTCCTCCATGGCGTCGACCGCCACGGCGAGAGCCATCTCCCAGGCTTGCCGATTCTCTATGCGCTCCGGTTTCCCGTCGCACATGAACGAAAATTGGCATTGGTTTCGTTTTTCTTCTCCCTGCCGCACCACTTCTTCGATGGTGTTCGGCCAGCGCTTGTCTTCGACGCGGTTCAGTACCACTTGGGCTACCATATACTGCCCGTCGTAGTCCTGATTCCTCGCTTCGAAGTAGATGGCGCACGCGAGCCATGTGAGGTCATCCTCACATTTCGCCTCGGCCTTGCGGCCGGACGAAACCTCCGGAAGCGAACGGATCAGTTCCCCGATTGGGTCCGTTATCGCCGCCGGGAGCGCGACGTGCTTGTAGGCCAGTCCGCCAACGGGTATCGCTACCCAGAGGCAGATGGAAAAAAATGCTAACGCTACTTTTTTGAGGTACATTGCCGTACTCCTTACTGTTGGCCAGGTTACTGGGCCTGGCTTCGGCAATACCCTCAATAATAGCACATTTGTATAAAATAGTCAAGTATATCTGGGTTAAAATATGGCCTATTTGCTAGGTATTTGACCAAAAATGAATATTGGTGTAGTGTACTCATACGACTGAAATGCTCGGCCACTCGGCCGGGCTTTCGTTTTAAAAATAAGGAACGAAGTGACTATATTTTTAAAACCTGCCCAAGTTTTTGCTGAAGCAAAAATTTAGGTGGGTCTAAGATATTTCTAACTCGCTCCGCTCATAAGAAAATCTAAGATGTTTGACTTAAAAGTAATTAATTCCGTCTTGGCGGAAATGGAAGAGGAACGCGGTATTCCCCGCGAACGTATGCTCGACGCTATCGAGCAAGCTTTGGCGACCGCGTACAAAAAAGAGTTCGGCAAGCGCGGGCAGATCATCCGCTGTAAATTTGATATCGGAACGGGTACCACCACTTTCGAGCAAGTGAAAATTGTCGTTGATGAGTCGATGCTGAAGGAAGACGATGAAGAAGGTGAGGAGGCGGAGGTCGCTCCTGAAGAAGAGATTCCCGAAGGCGAACGCAAGGTACGCTTTGACCCCGAGAAACACATCATGATAGACAGCGCGCGTCTCATTAAAAAAGACGTGGTGCTTGGCGAAGAGCTCGTCTTCCCGCTTGAGCCAAAAGACGACTTCGGCCGCATTGCCGCGCAGACCGCCAAACAAGTCATTATTCAGAAAATCCGCGAGGCGGAGAAGGATTCGGCTTTGACAGAATTCGGCCAGAAAGAGGGCGACATCGTCATGGGTCACGTGCAACGTTTCGAACGCGGCAATCTTTATGTTGATCTTGGGCGCGTAACCGGCGTTATGCCTTACGAGGAACAGATTCCCGGCGAGCGTTTTCGTCCGGGCGAGCGCATCCGCGCGCTTCTCCTCGCGGTTGAAGAAACCGCGCGCGGAGTTTTCTTAAAACTATCGCGTTCGCACCCCAACTTCCTTGAAGCGCTGTTTGCCGTTGAAGCGCCGGAACTCCAAAGCGGCGCCATAGAGGTGAAAGCCATCGCGCGTGAAGCCGGTTCGCGCTCAAAAATAGCGGTTGCCGCGCGCGACCCTCATCTCGATCCGGTTGGTTCCTTGGTCGGCCAGCGCGGCGTGCGCGTTTCAACTGTGATGAGCGAACTCGGCGGCGAAAAAATAGACATCATTGAATGGTCCGCGGACCCAGCGGAATTCATCGAGGACGCTCTTTCTCCGGCGCAAGTTCTTGAAGTGCGTATAGAACAAGAGCCAGGTGAAGGCGAACACGGCCACGCGGTTGTTGAAGTGGCGCCTGATCAACAGTCGCTCGCGATCGGCCGCGGCGGACAAAATGTGCGCCTCGCCGCCAAACTGACCGGCTGGAAAATTGACATCGTTTCCGCGAAAGGCGAAGAACTTGCCGGCGCTGAAGGCGACGAGGTGACCGTTACGGATGAAAGCGAAGAAGGTGAAGACATAAACACGCTTGAAAGTGAAGACGCCTCCACGGAAAAACCCGAATTGCCAAGCGAGGACGAACCAACGAAAGACCGCGACGTCTTAAGTTCGGACGAAGAAGACGAAGTTGATACCCCAGAGGAAGCCGAGGCCGAACTTGCAAAAGATGATAAAGAATAATTATCTGCTACAATTCAGTGACATATGAACCTACTACATGACATCCCCGCGGGAACTAAGGAGGAGATGAACGTCATCATCGAAATTCCAAAGTTTTCTAAGAACAAATACGAGATAGACAAGGAAACGGGCATCATCGCGCTCGACCGCGTGATGCACACGGCCCAAGACTACCCTTTCGACTACGGTTTCGTGCCGCAGACTCTTTTTGACGACGGCGACGCGCTCGACGTGGTATTGGTTACCACCTATCCGCTCGCGCCCGGAATTCTCGTGAAGGCAAGGCCTATTGCCATCATGGAAATGACCGATAGTGGCGAGCGCGACGATAAGGTCGTGGCCGTGCCGGTTGAGGACCCGCGCTTTGACCACGTGAAAGATATTTCCGACATCTATCCCCACTTCCAAAAAGAAATGGCGCACTTTTTTGAGACATACAAAAAAGTTCAGAATAAAGAGGTCTCGATTGGTGCTTGGCACGGAAGAGAGGCGGCGATGGAAGCTTTTGAAAAGAGTAGAAAGATGTACGAGGATAAAAAATAATTATGCGCAGCAAAAGGCGCCGCGGGATCATGTCGCTAAGCGAAATTTGCACTGCGTGCAAATTTCACTAAGCACATCCTCCCCGATCTCGCGGTTTCAGGCATTAGGAATAGCCAGAAACATCGCTTCGTTTCAAAAAGCCAGAAAAGCACCCGCAAGGGTGCTTTTCTGGATGCTTTTTGCCCAGAGCGAGCGGCGTCTTTCTGTTATAATTGCAATTAATGTCTGACAAAGACCCCCTCGATTTATCCGGCGTTGAAATGAAAATGCCTGAAGAGAATTTTTTGGGAGAGACCGAACCGCCGCGGCGCTCTTATTTTTGGACTGTGTTTTTGAGCGTAATCATTTTGATTTTGGGGGCGGCTCTCTTTGTACTTTTGTGGTTTAATCCCTTGTCGTTTTTCTCTGCCGAGGATGAAATTAGTGGGGTGCCGGTCGAAAGTGCCGATGACACAAGCTCGACTGAAATGCCGGACACTACTCTTGTAGGCGATGAGGAAGAGCCTCTGCCGGACTCGCCAATTTTTAACCCAGAGGAATTTATCGCTACCAGTAGCGCGACTAGCGCGCAAGACACTTCAACCAGCACTCCAAGCGCAGCAACCAGCACGGCCACTAGTACGCTACCGGAAAGCGAGAGCGAGAGCGCGACCACGATAGCAACCAGTACCGAAGAGTAGTCTTTTGTTGGAAAAACTTACCTCGTGTGCTTTAATCCTCCAGCACCAACTTTGACGTTGCTACTATTGTTTGTTAATTTGAGTCACTCTTGCAGTGACCAACCACAACTGATTGTCGGATCAAGCTGTTATTGATACCCGCAAACGACGCCAAAGTTGGTGCATGGACATGGCCACTATTTCAGCAAAGTATTGAACCCTAACTAACACATGGACTTCATAAATAATTTTACAGTCACTAAAGAAACCGGTTCGCGAGTGAAAATCGAGGGCGAGATTCCTTTTTTACACTTGGAAAAACACCGAAGCGCTGCTCTTAAAGCGCTTGGAAAAAATCTTAAAATTGACGGTTTTCGCGAGGGTCACATACCGGAGAAAATTCTCATTGAACGCATTGGCGAAATGAATCTTATTTCGGAAATGGCCGAGCGCGCGCTTGCCTCTGTTTACCCGCAGGCCATCGTGGAACACAAAATCGAGGCGATTGGCCACCCGCAAATTCAAATAACCAAAATAGCGGCAAACAATCCGCTCGGTTTTACCGCTACCGTAGCGGTTGTGCCGGAAATCAAACTGCCGGATTATAAAAAACTGGCGACTGAAATGAATAAAGACAAAGAATCGGCGGACGTCAGTGAAGTTGAGGTGGAGAAACAGATAGAAGATATTTTAAGAAGCAAGGCGGCTTACGAACGTTTGCAAGCAAAAGCGCAAAAACATACCCATGCCGACGGTACTGTGCATGACGGGCCGGCTCACGGCGAGGGTACTGTGGACTTGCCCACATCGGAGTCAGAATCAGAGAAAAAGGAAGAACTGAAGATTCCCGAACTTACCGATGAAGTGGCAAAAACTCTCGGTCAACCCGGACAATTTGAAAATGTCGCTGACTTTAAGAAAAAACTTCGCGAACATTTGGAAATCCAGAAGAAGCAGGAAGTCGAGGCCAGGCACAGAGCCAAGCTGACCGACAAAATTATCGAAGAAAGCAGTTTTGAGCTGCCGCAGATATTAATTGACTCGGAGCTTAACCAAATGTTCGCGCAGATGGAGGCCGACTTAAAGCGTTCCAATCTGAAAATGGAAGACTATTTCGCGCACATTAAGAAAACCAAAGAGGATTTGAGAAAAGAATGGACACCGGCGGCAGAAAAACGCGCCCGTTTGCAACTGGTTCTAAACGAGATTGCCAAAGTCGAAAAAATCGAACCCGATAAGGAACAGTTGGAGAAAGAAGTGAGGCACTTGCTTGAGCATTATAAGGATGCGGACGAAATGAGGGTGCGGATTTATGTTTCGTCTGTCCTAACCAACGAGGCAGTAATGCGGATGTTAGAGCAACTATAGCAGAATGCTCGCCTTGTGGTGAAACGACCAAAGGGAGTTTTTATTACCGGAGGAAGCGGTGATGAAAATGATGGAACGACAATAACCGCTTCACTTAGGGAACAAAACGTGCTAAAAAATTTTTCTGAAAGGAGGGAGAAATGGAAGCGGAAATAAGAGTTAGGGCAATCGCAGCCAAAATGCGTATGCCTGTCTTTGAGGTGGTTCGCGAACTGCGTTTCGTAATCCACCTGTTCCAGGCTCACGCGCTGGCAAACAAATAAGCGCGCGGGCATCTGGGCTTTGGGCGGCGAGTTCGTCCAAAGCTTTTTTATTTGACTACAATTTGCTACGATGCTGTTCTAAACTTGTATTTAGCTTATGGAAACAAACAATAACAATATAACCAGCCAGCTCGTGCCGATGGTGATTGAGAAAACCCAGGGCGGCGAGCGAGCTTTTGACATTTACTCGCGCCTTCTTAAGGAACGTATCGTGTTCCTAACCGGAGTAATTGAGGATCACATTGCCAACTTGGTTGTGGCCCAGCTCCTCTTTCTCGAGGCTGAAGACCCGAAGAAAGATATTTACCTTTATATAAACTCCCCGGGAGGAAGCGTGACGGCAACTTTGGCGATGATAGACACGATGAATCACATTAAGCCCGACGTTGCGACAGTGTGCGTTGGTATGGCGGCTTCCGGCGGAGCGCTTCTTCTCTCCCAAGGAGCAAAGGGCAAGCGCGCGGCGCTTCCGAATGCCGAAGTGATGATACATCAACCGCTCGGAGGCGCGCAGGGACAGGCAACTGATATCGAAATAACCGCCAAGCATATTCTGAAGACCCGTGACCGTCTTAACAAAATGCTCGCCAAGGCGACCGGACAGAAGCTCGCGCAAATAGAAAAGGATGTCGACCGAGACTTCTTCATGAGCGCAGAGGAAGCAAAGGTGTACGGCATTATTGACGAAGTCTATACGTAAGTTTGTATAAACCGATACCGGTAATGAAGTTGGCTGTGACGAATTGATGCTGGCGCCGCCGGCCTGTAAGGCCGGCGGCGTCTTTGATTTAATCAAGAAATCTGCTAATCTGCTAATATCAGTATTGATTTTTTTGACCGAGACTGACCTTATAAAACTTTAACGCAGAAACGTATGCCACCCCTTGGACTGCTGCCGGCGGTCGCAGTGGCGCTTGCACTTGGAATCGCGGCGGGCTACTACTTAAGGTACCTCCACGCTCTGTCGCGAAAATCGTCAATAGAACTCGACCTCAAGGAAAGAATCCTGGAAGCCGAACAAAAGGCAATAAAAATAATCGAGAAGGCCGAGGCCGAGGCTAAAGAATTGGAGAGAGCGACCAAGCAAGAGTGCCAGGCACAAAATGAGAAGCTGGAAGCCAAAGAGGAACGCCTGGTAAAGCGCGAGGAAATTCTCGATGCCCGCCAGATAGACATAGATTCACAGATCGAGAACGTGCGTTCGAAAATCGAAGAAGTCAAAGAGATCAAGATCAAGCTCGACGAGAAGAAGGCGGAGTTGGACAGCAGGCTCGAAGAAATAGCCGGTTTAACCCGCGATGAAGCTTACGAGCGGATAGTTTCCGAACTGGAAAAGGAGCGCGAAAGCGATATAACCTCCCGCTTGCAAAAGCTCGAGATGCTCGGCGAAGAGCAGTTTGAGGATAAGGCCCGCAATCTTCTTCTTGCCGCCATGCACCGCATCGGCAACAATATGCCCGGAAACGTAATGACCGCAAGCGTGGAACTTCCAAGCGACGAACTGAAGGGCAAAATTATTGGCAAGGAAGGCCGCAACGTGCGCACTTTTGAACGCTTAACCGGCGTTGATGTGCTTATCGACGACACTCCGGGATATATTATTCTTTCTTCCTTCGATCCGATACGCCGCGAGATAGCTCGCGTGGCTCTCGAAATGCTTCTAAAAGACGGCCGCATCCAGCCGGCGAAAATTGAGGAGATGGTTGACGCCGCCCGCAAACAAGTGGCGCAGGCTGTAAAGCAAATGGGAGAGAAGGCTTGTTATGACGCCGGCGTGCCGAATTTGCACCCCGATCTCGTGACCATTCTCGGACGACTTCACTTCCGCACCAGTTACGGACAGAATGTGCTTTGGCATTCGGTCGAAATGGCGCATCTTGCGGGCATTATCGCGAGAGAAGTCGGCGCTGACGAAGCGGTGGCGCGAGCCGGGGCGCTTCTTCACGACATCGGCAAGACTGTGAGCCACGAGGTGCAGGGCACGCACGTTGAGATCGGCATTCGCATACTTCAAAAATACGGAGTTGATGAGAAAGTAATTCTCGCCATGCGCGCTCATCATGAAGAATATCCGTACGAAACTCCTGAATCTATCATCGTGCAAGTGGCTGATGCGATTTCCGGCAGTCGTCCAGGCGCGAGGCGCGATTCCATTGAAAATTATATTAAACGCCTTACCGAACTTGAGGCCATTGCCACGGGACTTTCGGGAGTTGAGAAAGCTTTCGCGATCGCGGCCGGTCGCGAAATACGAGTGATAGTCAATCCGGAACAACTAACTGACCTCCAAATGCACGAATTGGCGCGCACTATCGCGACGAACATCGAAGCACAACTGCGTTATCCGGGTGAGATAAAAGTTCACGTAATCAGAGAGACGAGGGTGGTTAGTTACGCGAGGTAGTGTGTAGAGTTAAGAAATAAGAAATTGGAATTAAAAGCTGCCGGCCCTTCAGGCCGGCAGCTTTCTGGTTATGCAAATCGGACCTGTCGCCGCTAGTGCTTTGGGTGTATGGTTAGCGTGAAGGAGGAGAAGATGGTTCACGCCGATCTCGGATTTGCCGCGTGGGTGCTCGCCCACCGGCAAATCTACAACGACTTCCGAAAGGCTTGGCTCCCGCTGACCTGGTGGTGGCCACGATTGCGACGAGGGCCGGCGCTTGCGCGCCGGCCCGTTTTAACCCTACTAAAAATCTTAGTATCGTTAACGATACTAAGATTTTGACTATAATTTTTTGGCGACCACAAAGGTGGTGTAGTTGTATTTTAGATCTTGAATTGATTCTTCGAGAATTTCTAGCCCGTATAAGTCTACACATCGACGCGGAGCAATAACGGCGGTAGTGTCGGGCAGCCTGCCATCACTAAGTGCCTTAGCGGCGACGGCAGTGTCTTCGTATTCTTCGATGCTAACGGTCGGCCAAGTACGCTTGAGATACATCCGACACTGCTTTATAGCCTGGTCGTGTGAAGTAACGGCCTTAATATGAGAGGAAGTAACGCCCGGCTTCACGAGCAAGTGATGGTGGACGTCAAATTCAAACATTCTCTCGATCTGAAAACGGTGTTTGGCCATGGCGTGAATTGCTTCAATGACAATGCCGCCATTGCTGTTTTCTATCGGAAAAATGGCCTTATCTATTTCGTTATTTTCAAGCGCGGAAAGCACTTTTTCGGCCGTAATTAAGGGTAAAATTTCAGCCGCGGAAAGCTTTTCCATCTCTACGTACTTCTCACCGGCCATTTCCGAAAAACTTCCCTTCGCTCCCATGACCCCGATTTTGACTTTGTGTCCGTTACTCATGTAGGCAGTAGCGTATCACGAGAACATAAAGCGTAAAAGCCACTATTGAACATTATGACTAGAACACGAAATCTCCGCGGCGCAAGTTGTTGCGGGCAAAAACCCTTGGGATATAATGTTTCTCATGCCAACTTGAGCTTGTATCGAGTTTCGATACCGGTTCCGGCGCCGTGTCGTTCTTAAAATTAACGTCACACCTTTACTAAAAAATAAATAACTTGCATTTACATTATGAACAAGGCAGACATCATCAATAAAGTGCACGAAGAGCTCGATGTGACCAAGGCCGACGCCGAGCGCGCGGTAGAGACGGTCATCAGTTGCATCGTTGATTCTCTTAAGAGCGGTACAGAGGTTTCCATAGCCGGTCTTGGCATTTTCTCCGCCAAGATGAGAAATGCTCGCACGGCCCGCAATCCTCGCACCGGCGAATCAATAGAAGTACCGGCGATGCGCGTACCGAAATTCAGAGCCGCGAAAGCTTTGAAGGATGCGGTAAAGTAAATTCTCCTTCCACAACACAAAAACCGCCCTGGGGCGGTTTTTGTGTTGTGCCCGGTCTCCTTTTCGCCAAATATATAGCGGTTAGTTCCGTGATATTGTTTAAGTTGTATGTGGCTAGGTATAACACTTGGGCTTTGCACGGCTCTTTTCCAAGCATTCTCTTATATATTCATGAGAAGGAGCCTGTCAGATTTTCCTGAAAGTATGTCTTTTTTAATGAACGCCATTACAGGTGTTTTAATTTGGATTCCGTTTGCAATGCTGACAAATGGAGTCTGGCACGACGTCGCAAGAGTATTTCCCATAGCACTTCTTAGCGCAGTTCTATCTGAAGCATTTGTTTACTACGCAACCGCACGCGGGGACACAATTATTACAGGTGTCCTTTTCTCTACGTATCCAATATTTACTATTTTTTTCGCTTTTGTTTTCTTACAAGAACGCCTACTTGCTCTTGCCTGGATTGCGCTGGCGTTGGTAATCGCTGGAACTCTGGTCGTAAGTGCTCCTTCGAAACGTGAATGGATTAAGAATAAGTTAACCCATTGGCAATTTCATCTTATTGCATGGCCCCTGATTGCGGCGACAGCCGTAGGAATTTCTGATGTGGCAGGTAAAAACATTATTGACCAAACCTCGGCGGGAACTTTCTTAATCGCACTGGCGATCGCGGAGGTGCCAGTTAGTTTGGTTTTTTTACGAATGCAAAGACAGAGCTTGTATAAACTTGCAACTTTCTTCAGAAAATTTCAAGAATACAAATATGCCTTCCTGTCAGGACTTCTTAACACTCTAACTGTACTGACGCTCTGGCTGACATTTGAGGCCTTACCAGCATCCGTAGCATCTCCTCTGACAGCGATAACACCAATATTTGTATTCATACTTGGAATACTCTTCCTAAAGGAGACAGTGTCCATAAAAAATGCCTTGGGACTGCTTACTGTTACAGTGGGAGTATTGTTGCTAAGCTTAAACGGTATCTAGTACTCGAAGTGGTTCGGATGTGCGGGCACGGGGAATCGAACCCCGGTATCGACGTTGGAAGCGTCGCATTCTGCCATTAAATTATGCCCGCAATTGTGCGCACGATTCTAGCACGTGAGGGTCTCACATTCCAGTTTTACAGAATTACGGCATTATTCACAGAAAAATTTTGCCGGCTTTATGAAGCCCTGTTACCATAGCCTGCGCTCCGCCCTGATTTTTTGCGAGAAATCGTAAAGTGGGGATGATTTGTTCTTTTTTCTCTAGAGATTTTTGAGAGAAAAACCACCTCGTGAGTCAAAAATTTTTTGCTTCGCGAGGTGGTTTTTCTTATAGAAAGAGCGCGGGTTTTTACCCGCGCCAGTGTGGATTTCACCTCCTTCCGTGGCCAGTTAAGTCAGCATACATCGTAGCGTTTGCCGACCCCGCGTCTTCCAAAGTCGTCGAATTGACGGAAGACCAGTCAAAATCGTCACGCTCGACATACAGGCCATCGCCCACCGGATGGTAGCGAGCGCCGAGAGCGGAAACAAATTCTTTCGTCCCCCTTTGAATATTTTCTTTGGCCAGTTTTTTGGCGATTTGGTTAAGTGTATACGTCGTGTCCCCGCAAAGCATTTCATCCTCCATTGCATAGGGTTTACGGAACTTTTTGCCGCACCTTCCACGAACTTTTACTCATCGTGGCGTGCGGCTTAGAAATCACTTTGTGATTTCTAAGCCGCACTCAGCGATACTCTCCAAAACAAAACCGGCCCTCTT
>CAYZRD010000001.1:19581-31552 GCA_964480015.1 uncultured Candidatus Saccharibacteria bacterium | reverse complement strand
AACTTGGTTGAAGTGAACACTCCGTGGCAGAATAGTGCTATGCCATCGCTTGCAATATTTGGCGAACTTATCCTGTATTTCGCTCTTTTTGGTACCACCATTTATACCATTGTATTCGGTTACCACTGGTTCAGTTACGGTTCGAGTAACCGCATTTCACTTACAGCGATGGCGGTTTTTCTTCTTGGCGCTGTCGTACTTTTGCTTTCTATGCTAGTTAGTCTCCAATATGTTGGTTGATAAGTTACAGCTTGAGGCCGATGAAGATATTCTGAAACAAACGCGCCGACACTGGTTTGTTCTTTTCACGCAGCTCTTTGGTTTGATTCTAGGAGCGCTCGCTCCGCTCGCGCTCCTCGTCTTCCTCCCCGCCTTCACGAACGGCTTTTTCACTATCGACCTGTCCAACTACGGCGCGGAAATCACTTTTGCCTACTTACTATGGTTACTTTTCATTTGGATCGGAATCTTCACCATTTGGACCAACTACTACCTCGACTTGTTCGTGCTGACTGATCGTAGAGTAATTTTACTCAATCAAAAAGGCTTCTTCCGCCGCAACGTGGCGAGCTTCCGCCTAGAGCGACTCCAAGATATGAACGTCGAAATCCACGGCGTCATCGCCACCTTGCTCGACTACGGCACACTGCATGTTGAAACTGCCGGCCACGGCGATGAAGAGTTTCGCGCAACCGGCATCCCCCGCCCCCGCGACCTTAAATCTCTAATCCTCCGCGCCAGCGACCAGCGTCTCCAAGAGATGAACGCCACTCCGAAGGTTGATAATCTTTAGAGGTTGCTTTTCTACCCTTTAGTACTTATCCGCTATGGAACTGGTGGCCATGGAAGGCCCCTTGTCCGGCGCAGAAATGCGTCAATATTAACGAATACTCGATACTGAAGGGAGAAGTCACTTGTCAGCACTTGCTCAGAGGGCCTTCTCGCCCCGTAACACGATGCCGGCCAAGAAAGTCTTCACCACGGCGGAACGGCGTCAGATTGTCACCGAGGCGTTCAAGAAGTTCGGCCAGAAGACGCTTCCGAGCCTCGTCGAAGTCGAACGCACGCATCCCGAGATGCTCGACCGCCAGACGACCGACCGCACGATTCTTTCGGTGGCCGTCGCGGCCCTCAACGCTGCCGGCGACAAGACCGAGAAAACCGTCGGTGACGTCCGCGGCAAGCTCGAGATGGACCAAGATGCTGTCGACCTCGCCTTCTGCCACTGCTTCAACGGCGCCGAAATGTCCGGCGACCGCGCGGTGGCCAGGATGGCGAATCTCGGCTGATTGAGTCACGACTACAACTGCCCAACCGGGCACCGCCCAGCGCTCACGCGCTGGGCTGGTTTTTTATTTGTAGCTTGACTTTCAAACCCAAAAACCGCACTATTGCGCGCAACTAAAACGCGTTCCTGAAACACTATACGGGAGGGAGGGATGGAACCCCACGTTAAGTGCGAATTTGAATAATCCACTTCCTTCCCCTAGAGAATGGGAGGAAGGCCAAGCTGACGCGAGCCCTGTTGGATGCCGCCAAGGCTTCGACCGAACTCGGCGTCAAGAAGCCGAAAGACATGAGGGTCAAGTACTCTCAAGATGGGGTCAAAGGGCGAATGATCCTGGTCCAGATTTGGGTTCGGGAACCGCTTTCCGTACCCGCGTACGACCTTATCTACAAGGCCGCCACCGAACTGATGCTCGAGGCCAGGGTGGCCCTTGAGGTCTACGTACCTATTTCGTAGCAACAACCCGCAAAAGTAGCCCGCAAGGCCATGCTTTCGCGGGCCGCTTTTGTTTTTGGATACTTTAATTATCCTTGACTTTTACACAAAACGATGTATATTTCAGCATCGGAGGTAACATCAAATGTCAGACAAATATACACGGTCGGGTGGGAAGTTTAGCGGCAACCACACGACCTTAACCCCTGCCGCCTGTCTAGTGGCCGACGTGGCGGACAAATGTCAGGCCGTATATCGCATCTCGCCCGGCTTCCTCAAAGCCGGACTCAAGTCCGTCAACGGCCAGCGCCGCGTCAAAATCATCGACCTTGGTACGTGCATCCTACTTGCAGTTCGTGACAACGCATCTCAGCAGGAAGTGTACGTATACGCGGACAACGCCCAGGCCGCAAAGCTAGCGATAGCGAAAGGAGCACGCAACGCCGGCCTGAATATCTCGTTCGAGAATCGCATATGACCCACGGATCGGCGCACGCCACCGTGGGTCGATCTGTTTTAATCAAGTCCCGCGACTTCCATGCTTCGCGGGCTGCTTTTGTTTTTATTCTTTGGGTTAGGTATATAAAGTGTCCGGTATGATATTACATAATATCATACCGGGAGCTATTTTAGTTTTAATTTCGATTTTTGTACCAGGTGATGGCGATGATGAGGAAGGAGAAGATAAAATGGGTTCCGTAAAGTATAGGAAGATAGATAATGCCTGGATGCAAATCAAACAACCAACCACCCCATGTATCCATCCTTGTAATGAAAAAAGTAATAATAAGAACAGCGCCGATGTTGAAAATGAAATATCGTGAAAACGTTTTAAAAATCTTCTGATTAAACGGCAAAGCAAATAATGCCGGAAGCAGAGTAACTAGAAACACTACCAGGGCCCAGAACGTATAACTTAGAATGTCTGCTGTCAAGACTGTGCAAATCTTATTTGTACCAAAAGCTACACCGTCGCATAACCCTGATAAAATGATACTGATAAGGCCGAGAAACAAGACCCCCACAAATACTGCAACCAGGTTGGTTTTGCTAAAACTCATAGCTTTGCTTCAATTAGATAAAGTATAGATAGAAGATCGTCAGCCACGCTGTCATTTATTTTACTTATCCTAGCATATACGTTGATTTTTACTTTAAGGTTTATCAGGAAAATTACAGGATTTAGAAATCTATTAGTTTTACTTTTCTCATACATTTTTTGAAAATGTTCTATGTCCTTGATGAATTGATTGCGAACTTTGGTATCGTCGATATTTTCATTTACATAGAGTTTGAAATAAGAAATCAAATCGTCAACGGTCGGTGCAGGAGCATTGATCACTTCACCTTCTTTTGGCTCAAGTAGAAGATCGGTAGTACCATCGCCATCATAGTCAATTTGCAGGTCGCCACCGCCCGCAATGGTGGGATTTACAAATTCCATAACAGCCTCTGTGTTTGTGGCGGATGGAATGGCTGAAAATGTTGTAGTAGCTAGGAGTTCTCCGCTACTAAATTCAAACATCTCCAATGTAAATGAACCGGGCGCCTGTCCATAGAGATTTACTGTGAAAGGATGATCGGTAAACACGTTGACTACTTGTACTTCGCCGTAACGAGTAAAGCTGGCGTGTTCACTATCAGGCTTTCTCTCATCAATTGTATTGCCATCGACATCAGTCAGAGACAATGATAACGGAGAGTGTAGAACGAAAGTCATTCGAGACAACGTGTCGGGCAACTCGGGTCTTGAGTCGCTCAAATAATCTGGAAGTGACTCTGTTCGATTCGTAAGTAAATTTTCTACAATAAATTCACCCAGCTCAGGAATGGAGAGGATTGTACCGTGGCCAGTTCTCAGGACTGGTTTTTGTATACTAAAGATAATTTTGTTGTAATCGTATAAATCCACCCACCATCTTTTTACACCATCTGTCGAAGTGCTCATTAACAGAGCGCTCGGTTCAACCACTGTGCCATCACCATCAACAACTTCAAACGGAGTGTAGGATAGTTTCTCTCCTTTCTCCCCAACACATTTGGCTCCAATGTTAAATACGCAGTCCTTAATAGTTTTATATGTAACACCAGCTACGGTTTGTTCTCCAATGCCGGCTATTTGGTGTACGACTATGCCATCAGGTGCTTGCCAACTAGAACCAATTTCGTTCATCAAACCCTGTGCGTCACTCAACAAATCAGGATTAGCGATTGTTGGATTCACTAAGTCACTAAAGTCAGATTTGTCGCGTCCTTCTGCTCCATTCAAAAAGTTGACCAGTTCTGTGTTGTTGTTTATTTCCGTGCCGTAAGCATCAATTAAGAAATTTGTTGCTGAACCTGGTTCAAAACTAACGTAAGGTGTGCTTATAGAAACACCGTCGTTATCGTAATAATCCGGATGTGGCAGTAATTGGTAAATCATCGGAGAGTTGATGGAGAAATCCCTGGCTTTTTCATCCGACACGTCAAAAGGTACACCAGCATCGTAGCCGTTTAAAAGTGAGGCTATAGCTTGAGGTGTGCCGAGCTGCGGCACACCAACGAAGATGATTTTGTCGACAAGAGCTGATGTCTCATTACCCAACTGGTTGACAAGCGCTTTGGCTACCAGCCCTCCGTTCGAGTGAGAAACTATTGTCACTTTGCCGCTTTTTGATTCGGCGGCGAGTCGACGCAAAGTTTGCTCGATATAAGGGTTTGAAGTTGCCTGGTTATAGTTTATGTTTCCATTTTCGTCTTCATAACCATTAGAAAGAACATCGTCAATGGACAACCGCCAGTCGTAAGGAATCGCCTTATGTTCATTTATGGTTCCATCAACAACAAGTTCATCCAACTTATCAAAGAAAGTCTGGTACAGGTCCTGATCAATAACGGCGTCAAAAGTTCCGATTACGTCTTTCGTGTAAATGGCACCGTTTTGACTAGTTCCATCTGAGTTCAAATAAAGCTGATCAACTTCAGAGTCTTCGCCTTCCCACAACTTCTCGCCATTTAGATAAAGCCGCGAGCTCATGATGCCGGGGAGGAATAAAATCGAGGAACAACACGTTGTGCCCGCGGGTGGCCACTCGCCGAGCCAAGGTTCGAAGAGGACGTTGTCTGAGACATTGTCGCCGAGGCCGCTCGGGTTTGTGCTGTGGTGAGGACCGGACGGGTCGCCCCAGAAGTTGTTGGTTGCGTCAATAACGTTGCTGGTTTGGTTGTGCACGCCGGCGTTTACATGGCCATGAATACTGCTGTTATGAATGACAGTCGTTCCGCCGGTTTGTCGTACACCGTAAAAGTTGTTATTGGCAATTTCGCTGTTCTCAATATTTAGCGTGCCGCCGGTGTTTAGAATTCCAGTTTGCGTCACATCGCTACCGACACGGGCGCCGCCGTAACGAATGACCGCGTGTTCAAAATTTCCAGTGCTTCCGCTCCCGAATTTGAGCTGTTTCCAATCTGATGGAGCCGGCGCGCTCGCGTTTCCGTCTCCGTTTGTGTCACCACCCGCCTCATCATCTTTTATTGAAGTGAAGTACACTGGCTCATCGTCGGTGCCGTTACTATTGAGAGTGCCGTCTGTTTGTATTGAGGTTCCGTTAGCGAATTTCATAATCGTTCCTGCCTCTAAATTTAGAGTGCCGGTACTTGCGACTGTAAGATCGCCGTCTGTGGTTATTGTGATTATGCCGGTTGTGTTCAACGTTCCTATACCACTTATAAGGTAAGGCAGGTCGCCGCTTTTGAGCGTAGTTTCCGAGCTTATCGGGCCGCGAAGTACAATGCCGTTAAAAGTTCCTCCTGATGCGGTATTGCCGCTATGGATGAAATTACGCTCCGATATCAAGCTCACGTCGACTGCCGTGTGATTGTTAACGAAATTATTGTCCTGTAAGGTCAAAACACCGTCGCCTGTTGCATAAACGGCCATGTTCAGGTGGTTGCTTAAGCCGCTATTTATTAGCGATAGGTCGCCACCGACAACTACAACTCCGAAATCATTGCCGGCAATGTTCGCACCGTCAACGGCGACCGAACCGGAAGTTTGCCCGATGCCGGCGAAATTGCTATCAGCAATTTCGCCGGCATTAAACAAAACAGTTCCGCCTTCGTTGTAAATAGCCGGCATGGCTTTGATCGGTTTTGAACCGGCTCTGTTGTAACCGGCATATCTAATGATCGTGTGCGAAAACTCGCCGGTTGAGCCAGATTTAAAATTTATCGCTCGCCAGTCTCTAGCTTTGGGTGTCGTAGCAGAAGCATTGTTGTTGCTGTCTCCTCCGACGCTATCGTCGTGACTGGAAGTAAAATAAACTGGATCGACTTCGGTGCCATTTACTGCCAAGTTGCCATTAACAGTAATCAGCCGCGTGTCAGTCATTTTCACTACGACACCGGGGTCTATGGTCAAGGTCACGCCTGAAGCGATGGAGATATGTTCGGTCAGAATGTAAGGACTGCCAGCGGCGTTCCAAGTCGTGTCAGAGGTAATGTTGGTCGAAACCGCCGTGGCGGCGGTGGCAAAATTGACGCCAACAAAGAAAAGAAGAGGTGGAAAAACAAGCAGATACCAACGAAAGCATATCGAAACCTCCATGTGGTTTTTACCTTACCACATCTCTTCATGGAGACAAGCGCAGTTATCGTGTCTTAAGGGTCTGATTAACGTTAAATTTAAACCCTGGGAACCATTGTACATCTTGCAAGATATACGAAGAGATCACAGAACATGATTGAATTCTATATATCTTGCAAGATATATATATAAGAACACAAAACATGATCAGGTTTTGTATATTTTATAAGATATACAAAGATTTATCTTCTTCGCAGTTTGTCCACTAGACCTTCAGCTAAATTAAACAATAGGAAGTGCATCGGGTACTTTTTCTTCAGAGCGTAAAATGACAGCGGGTCGTATCGTTCTCTCGCTGGTTTTCTTTTTGGACCTATTGTTCTTCTGCTTTCTTTGATCTGTTTTAGGATAGTTCCGTATTCCGGCATTTCCCTGTCCAACCACTTTCGCACTTTCCAGGTTGTATTGGGGCCCACCTTGAGTCGGTATCTTATTTCTGTTTGTGGCACTCCCTCAAGTAGCATTCGTGCGATCAATAGGCGACGGCCTATCATCAATTGCTCGCTTTCGGTAAGTATGGTGGACAAAAAACTATGTAATTGCTTTTTGTCCTTAGCTTTAGCTGCTGCAAGAAAGAGCGCCTCAACAGTTTGTTCACGCAGTTCCTTTTTCAATTCCTCTGCCTTTCGTCTCATACCTGTTCGTATATCTTACAAGATATACAGACTTTCTAAACCACTTATGAATATTTGTTTTGTATATCTTGCAAGATATGTAGATGTATTTTTGTAAGCGCGTGATTGTTTGTTATATGAAAGGGCGGGCGCTTGCGAGCGCCCGCCAGGTTTTTGGTTAAGGGGTGGGAAGCTTGAGGTCGTGTTTTTCCACAAACTTCTTCCAAAGCGGGAGCCAATCTTCCTTGAAAACCGCAAGAATGATTTCGTCCCAGTACTTCCCTTGGGTGAATATCTGATCCTTTAGTCTTGCCTCCTCTTTATAGCCGCATTTGATGCTGTACTTGTAACTGCGCTCGTTAAACGCGATAACGTTAGACGTTATCTTGCGCAGATTCAGCTCGTTAAAGGCGTAATTGAGAAGAAGCATTTTTGCTTCCGAGCCGTGACCATTTCCCCAGTATTCACTTTCCCCGATGTACGCGCCGGTTGTGGCTGTGCCATCCTTAAAACTAATACGATGGAGGCCCATGACGCCAATCGGCTTGCCGTCGACAACCAACATCAGAATGATGTCGTTCGGTTGACGTTTGTGGTAATTCGCAAACCATTCCTTCTCCCCCGCTTCGGTCATCGGAAGATACGCGCGTAGGTACTGAGTGACATTCTGGTCGTTCATCCAACGCAACATAAGAGGCACGTCTTCCTCGAGAACCGGACGCAGAGTGACCGTGACGCCCTTTAGAAACACTATTGGTTTTGATATCTCAGACATTTTTAGTCTCCCTTGTTTAAGAACTGCCAAATGAAAACCCTCGGCTTCCATTTAGCCGAGGGTTTTCTACCGAATGTAAACTGGAGTTATGAAACAAAAGTAGATGCACCACGGCTAAACACAAGGCCATAATTCTTCATCGCTGTAACAGCAATAAAGCGCCCGCAGAGCGTTGAAGTGGTCTTGTTATTAACCTGATGCATATTTCTGTGCATTAATTTGAAAATAACATTATTAAGAAATATGTCAATAGCGGTTATTTCAAGCACTGCCTTGTATCCACCCTTTATTTCCCATACAATCGGGAGATGGAAAAAAAGCTATCAACCGCGCCGTATAAGGGAGTGAGGGATTTTTATCCCGAGGATATGGCAATGCAACAGTATATTTTTGATGTCTGGGCGGAAACGGCGGAATCTTTTGGTTACGAACGCTACGACGCGTCCGTGTTGGAGCCGTCAGAAATATACAAAGCTAAAGGCGCGGAAAATGAAGAGATGGTCAAGGAACAGACCTACACTTTCACTGACCGCGGTGACCGCGAGGTTACGCTTCGTCCGGAAATGACACCGACGGTAGCGCGCATGATAGCTGCTCGCCAAAAACAACTCTCCTTCCCTGTTCGCTGGTACTCGATTCCGAACTTATTTAGATATGAACGCTCGCAAAAAGGCCGCGTGCGCGAACACTGGCAATTAAACTGCGATATTTTTGGCAGTGATGATGTAAGCGCGGACATTGAGGTTATTTCTCTCGCGTATCAAGTGATGCTGAATTTTGGCGCCAGTCCCGAAATGTTTGAGATACGAGTAAATGACAGGGGTTGGCTCAGTCAAACTTTGAAAAACGCCGGTTTCAACGAAGAGAAGGGGGCCGAGATGATAGCGCTTCTTGATCGCAAGGAGAAAATAGACAATTTTGAGGAGGAGGCGGCGAAAATTGCCTTCGGCAATTTTCGCCTTCCTGACGCGCCCGAATCCGATAGCAGTTTGGCCAAGATTCTCTCCGGCCTTAAGGAACTGGGAATTGAAAACGCGCGCTTCTCGCCCTCGACCGTGCGCGGATTTAATTACTACACCGGGATGGTTTTTGAAATTTTTGACACCTCGCCGGAAAATCCGCGCTCAATCGCGGGCGGCGGCCGCTACGACAACCTGACTTCCCTTTTTGGCGGCGAGCGCGTGGCGGCGGTCGGCTTTGCCGTCGGTGATGTAACCATGCGCGACTTTTTAGAGACCCACAATCTTCTTACGGCCAGCGTCACCGCACCGGATTTGGTCATCATGCCGGTTACAGCGGAACAAAATTTAGCCGCGCTTAAGCTGGCGCAGGAATTCCGCGCGGCGGATATTTCGACAAGCGTTGACTTCAGCGACCGCAAAATCGGCAAGAAACTTTCACAAGCCGGAGACAGAATGGTGACTTACGCGCTTATACTCGGCGAAGATGAAGTAAAAAACTCAAAATACACCATCAAGAATCTTGATAGCGGTGAGGAAAACTCTGGTACACTAACTGAGTTGTTAGAAAAACTAACCACCTAGGACATCAGATGTCCTAGGTTGGAGCATAAATTAGTCTGACTAATTTATATTTTGAAACTATGAGGTATGTAGTTTTTGATTTGGAGACCCAGAACTTTTTTGGCGAGAATGGAGAAAACAATCCGGTGGATTTGGATATTTCCGTAGCCTCCTTTTACGACAGCAAAACCGATGCGTACACCACGGTCGCCGTAGATGAAATTTCAAAGGCCTGGCCCCTAGTCGAAGCGGCGGACGCGCTTGTCGGCTACAACAGCAACCATTTTGATATTCCGCTATTAAATAAATATTACCCGGGCGATCTCGCGCATATAAAAAGCATTGACATACTGGAATCAATAAAAAACTCGCTTGGCCGGCGACTTCGCCTTCAAAGCGTTGCTGAAGCAACCATCGGAAAGAAGAAAAGCGCCGACGGCATACTGGCGGTTAAATGGTGGCGCGAGGGTAAAATTGAAGAAATAAAAAAATACTGCGAGCAAGACGTGCGTGTGACCAAAGAGGTTTTTGAATACGCGCTAAAGCATGGGCACATAAAATTCAAAGACGGCATCCGCAAACGCGAAGTTCCGCTTGATACTTCCACCTGGACGGAAAAAGGCGACTCTTCGATGACGCATTCCTTGCCGTTTTAGATCATTGTCTGCGGATATGCGCAAAATGACGCAGACTAAACCCCAGTAGCAAAGCCGAGATAGACGACTGCGA
Organism: uncultured Candidatus Saccharibacteria bacterium; assembly: GCA_964480015.1. Lineage (GTDB taxonomy): Bacteria > Patescibacteriota > Minisyncoccia > Phycocordibacterales > UBA918 > OLB19. The sequence continues at coordinate 21,561 of CAYZRD010000001.1, read as the reverse complement.
CGACGAGACCGGCGAGAATGACTCGATACCAAATAAAAGGCCAGAGCGTGTGATTGCGTACGAAGGACAGCATAAAGTGAATGGCAAAAAGTCCAACGAGGAAGGACACTAGCGAACCGAGCAAAAGCGCAGAATAATTGCTCGCCTCCCCCGCCGCCATGAGTTCGAGTAATTTTTTGCCGCCGGAACCGAGAATAATCGGAATGGCAAGGAGAAAAGAAAAGCGCGCCGCTTCGACTCTCGTTAGACCAAGGAGCATACCGCCGACTATAGACGCGCCGCTTCTCGACACCCCGGGTACCAAAGCTAGAGACTGGAATAAACCAATGGCCAATCCCTTTTTAACCGTCATGATTTCGCGGCGCGGTTCGCTTAGGTAGCGCCATTCGCCGTAAGCGAACAAGAGCGAGCCAGCGACCAACGTTCCGGCGACAAGCAGCGGGTTGCGAAAAAGCGTCTCCATCGCCGACTCAAGCAAAAGACCAAGGACGACGCCGGGTACTGTGCCGATGAGTAGCGCGTAAAGAAGCGTGATGTCTTTTTGGTTGACCGGTAGCCGCGCCATTTTGCGGACAAAAGTTTGGAACAAATCAAAAATGTCTTGACGAAAATAGACGACAACCGAAAGCGCGGTCGCGAGTTGAAGTACGGCGTCGAAAGCGAGGTCATTCGGAGTGCTGCCAAAGAGCTCGTGCGCCAGAACCAAATGACCGCTAGATGATACGGGCAGGAATTCAGTGAGTGCCTGAACCAGACCGAGGAGAAGTGCCGGAAATAAGGCCATAATTAGACTTAATATTACTCATGGATTGTAGCATGATATAATCGCCCCTATGAATGAAGAAATGAACGCGGTGCCAAGCCGCCAATCATGGGCAATACCAGTAGCAATAATCGTGGGGTTCGGCTTCATCGCGGCGGCCATTTATTTAAGCGGCAATAAAGCGCCGGAAAATATAATTGGTAATAAAGATGAGACGGCAGAGACCGCAAAGACCGGCTCCATCAACCCCGTGACCGCCGACGACCATATCCGCGGCAATCCGAACGCTCCGATAGTCATTGTCGAGTACTCCGACTACGATTGTCCTTTCTGCAAGCAATTCCACGAGACGATGAAGCGCATAATGGAAGAATATGGAGCAAGCGGCCGAGTGGCCTGGGTTTATCGGCATTTCCCCCTAGAATCGCTCCACCCCAGCGCCCCGTATATTGCGGAAGCGTCGGAATGTGTCGCCAGCTTAGCCGGCAACGACGCTTTTTGGAAATTCAGTGATTTGGTCTTTGGCGAGAGAGGACCTAACGAGCTTACAAACGTCGCGCGTCTTAAAGAATTTGCCGTGACCGCCGGAGCGGAATCTGAAGGCTTTGATAATTGCATGAGCAGCAAAGAAAAGCGGGCTTTGGTCGATGAAGATTTCCAAAACGCTGTCGCCATTGGAGCGCGCGGCACTCCCCACTCGGTCATTTTAATCGGCAAAGAACAGATAACGATAAACGGCGCCCAGCCCTATACGGTCGTAAAACAGATGATCGACAGTCTATCCGGTCAGTTGGGCGGCTCCGTGGAAAATTAAAGCAATCGATCGAGTCTGCCGCCCCAAACGAATTCAATAAGCGAGTCAATTTCTTCGCGCAGTTTTTTAATGTCGGCTTCGCTAACCGGCAGGGTCAACGTTTTAATCCGGCCGTTTTTATCCGGAGAAAGAAAAACGAGCGAAGCGAGCATTTTTTTATTTTTCCACCTCGCGTTGTTTTGGAGCAACAGGGTGTAAAAAACGAGTTGACGGAAATAGTCGCCGGTGCTTCCTTTGGTTTCGCCGCGCACGCTCGCTGCCGACATTCCCTGCCTCGTTTTGTAATCAAAAACCAAGACACTCTCTCCGTTTTCTATAACCGCGTCTAGTTTGCCGCGCAGCAAAATGGTCACGGTTTCGCCGCCGATTTCTATGTGTCCGGCCGCAACCGGCTCGAAGCCGG
>CAYZRD010000001.1:9739-19571 GCA_964480015.1 uncultured Candidatus Saccharibacteria bacterium | reverse complement strand
TTCGCCGCCAATTTCGCCGGCAAACTCGGTCTCTACGGAGTGTTCGGTGAACACGGCGGTTCGCGGTTGGGAAAAGTGACCGTAAAGTTCTTTGGCAACTGCGGGCGCAGAACCAATAAGTTCTTTCCTGATAGCTTCTTTCTCAATAATCGGCAAAAACGAGCCTTGCAGATGTTCGGTGACGGTTTCGGTGATGATTTGACCAATACGCTTCTCGTCAAGCTTTTTGGAATGCCAGACCCTGTTCATCGCTGCGTGCATGGCGTTACCCTTTTCGGCGGAGGCGGATGGGGCTTGCGGTACGCGCAAAATGCTTTCGATGAGAAAAACTCTCGGGTCCTCGAGAAAGTGGTTGAGCGCGGTCACCGACAATCCCGATTCCATAAGTCGCTGTTTTCCGATATTAGTCAGGATGTTCTTGGAAGTGTTTGGGGCGTCATTTCCAGCCAAGTCCGGCAAGGCGTCGGCGCGCGGCAATTTGATCGTAGCCACATTTCCTCCGAGTTCGCCAATGAAGCGAAGCGGGGTGTAGCTTCGGCCGTCAGACTCTTCTTGCGGCACAATTACAGTCGCGTGCTTGCGCGCTCTCGTTAGCGCCACATAAAAGAGCCGCCTCGTATCGCGAATATCATCGCCGGCAATTCCCTTTTGCGGCAAAACAAAGGAGCTGCCGCGCGGCTTACCAACCCACGCTTCTTCGGTCGCGTAAGGCAAAAAGACGTAATCGAATTCAAGACCTTTGCTGCCGTGGGCGGTCATAGCCGAGATGGCCATGTCGGGCGCGCCGACCGCGACCTTGACGGTTTTCAGTTCCGCCGAACGACGGTAAGAAAGCAAGGCTTCGATGAGTGTGAGCGGGTTATTGATATTGCGGTCGCGCGCGATTGCTTCGGAAAGCGCCGCGATTCCGCGCCAGACGTTTGCGTTCATGGGGTCGGCCTTCACCAATTTCACAAAGCCGGCATGGCGCGCAGCGTTGGCGATAAAGGTGACGGCGCCGTCGCTGCCGAGTTCGCTTCTGATTTTGGCAAGTCCCGGGAGGGTCTTTTCGATATCGAACTCTTGTCCGCTTCGCAAATCACGAATGAGCTTGGCCGCCTGATGGAGCGGCAAATCCCAAAGCCCCGTTATCATCGTGCGCGCGAGAGCGTCAACGCGCGTCGGGTCGGCGAGATATTCAAGAAGGTCGAAAAAGGCGGCGCCTAGCGGATGCGTAAAGATGTCGATACTGCGTTCTGATGAAACCGAAAGGCCGGCATATTCAAGGACGCGAAGCACTCTCTCAAGCTCGCGGTTGCGGCGCACAATCACGGCAATGGTCGCTTCCGGTTCGCGTTTTTGGATGTCTTTGATTTTTTTCGCTAGATACGCTTCGGCGGCGGCGGTGTTCTCGCCGGTTGCTATCTCTATCGGCCGGCGATTCTTCACTCCCTTGGCGGCGAGCGGGACGCGCAATTCTTGATACTCGCCGCCTTCATAATTGTTCTCTATAAGGGAAAAAGCGGCGTCGAGTATATCTTGATGCGAGCGATAGTTTTCTTTAAGCGAAATCACCTTCATTTTCGGCCAGCGCCTTTGGAGCGCGAGAAAATTTTCCACCGACGCGCCTTGAAAACGATATATCGCTTGTTTTTCGTCGCCGACGATAAAAATGTTCGGGGTGTCAAAAAACTCCGCCAGCATCTCCACGATAAAGTTCTGCGCGTCGTTCGTGTCTTGATGTTCATCAACCAAAATGTAAAGAAAACGTTCCTGAATAAGACGCAAAAGTAGTTCATCATTTTTAAGCGCGATCAGGAATCTGATGATAAGGTCGTTAAAGTCCATTAAGCGCAGGGCGTGTTTTTTCTCTTCATATTCGCCATAAATATCGGCAAGTAGCAGAGTGCGTTCGCATTATTTGAGCTTTGCTTCCGCGGTTGCTTTCAGTTGTCCTTTGGTTTTTCCCCGCGTTGAAATCGAAGATTCGTCCGATTTTATTTTTTTCGCCTCGCTCTTTGCAAACGCGCGCAGATCTTCGGGCAAAAGCGCGTCGCGTTTGGCGTCGCCAATCGCGCGCATAATCGCCGGCACATAAGCGTCTGGTTTTCCGAGTGGCCGTAGCGCTTCGTGCTTTTGCGCTTTCAAAATCTCCCGTATAAGCGACTCTTGCTCGACGTCGGAGAGGGCGCGCGAGTCGGCGCTGTCTAAAAAATGATCCGGGTATTCCGCCATCATCGCCGCGGCAAAAGAGTGAAAAGTGTGGAGTCGCACCTCGTGCGCGCGGGCGCCGATTATTTCTTGGAGTTTTCGGCGCATGGCCTTTACGCCGGCGTCGGTGTAAGTAATGGCGAGAATTCCGGAGGGCGGGGTGTCGGTGAGGCGGAGGATATTGGCTACGCGGAGAGTAAGTATGGTTGTTTTCCCCGTACCCGGACCGGCAATAACCATGACCGGGCCTTCAACGGCGTCAACGGCCTGCTTTTGCGCTTCATTTAATTTGGCATAAGCCGCTTCAAACTCCTGCTCGGTGGTTTTTTTTGACATATTTATGATGGCCAGTATACCCCAACACCTATTTTCATGTCGCTTCTGTTTTTTGCTGCTTTATGCCACTGAGTCAGGCGCCCTTGCACTGTAGATTTAGAATGCTAAGATGTCCCGTCCGCAAAACGACGAGAAAATAGGTGCGGTAATCACTGTGCATAATCACCCTACACAAATCATAAAAAAGGAGTATTATCCTCCCCGCGCGGCAAAGATTTGTCGGCGACAAAGTAAGCATAAGAGTATATAATGACCCCGATGGAGGTAAAGGACATTGTTAAAGAGGCCGTTACCATAAGCGAGGACGCGACCTTTCGCGAGGCGCTTTTGGCGATGATAAACGGCCAAACTAACACTCTACTTGTGGTCAATGAGGAAGGCGAGCTTAGCGGCGAAGTCACGGTGGCCGATCTTCTCGATGCCATTGTGCCTGAATATCTCGACGGCGACAGCATCGCGGCCAATTTCGCGACCGAAGAAATGTTCGCGGAGGCGGTAAAAAACGCCGAGAACCGCCCGGTTAGTATGTTCATGTCGAGCGACTTTAGCACCGTTGAAATGGACGATGGCCTGATGGCGGTAGCGGCAACCGCCATCGCGAACCAGCGCGCCCGAATTCCCGTGGTTGATAAGGATAACCACCCTGTAGGTATCATTTCTCGCCAGGGACTGAAGCACATAATTGCCAAGTTCCTGGGCATCAAAGAATAAATTCCTGACAATTGCGCTCTGCTTTGTTGAGCATTAAAAAATAACACTCACTGAACAGTCGAGTTCTTCTTAACAGAAGCTGTTCAGGTTGTCGCCGCCTACGCGGCTGGCAACCTCTTGCGAAAATCCCCGGACTTTCTCGCCTCGTGTTATTCTTTCGCTCGCCTCGCATATCACTAATTTTCAGAAATTTATTTAAACATACATTACGAGCAAAACGCTTTTTATTTTTCTGACATTTTATTTATGGAAACCGTATCGTTAATTGCGCTTACGATATTTGCAATTACTTTCTTCTTCATATTGACCGAACGCATCCACCGTACCGTCATCGGCCTTTTCGGCGCGCTCGCGATGGTGCTCGCAGGCATTTACTTCGACTTCTATCATCCGGAGGAAGTGCTTGAAGTTGTTGACTTCAACACGCTCGGGCTTCTTTTCGGCATGATGCTTATCGTCGGTATGCTTGAACAAACCGGCGTCTTTCAATTTATGGGCATTTGGACCGCTAAAAAAACCGGTGGCAGCCCGTGGAAGCTGATGATCGCTCTTTCCGGCATCACCGCCGTTTTGTCGATGGTTCTCGACAACGTCACGACCATCATTCTTATCGTGCCTATAACGATTATTATCGCCGAAATGCTTCGCATCAATCCCCTGCCGATATTGATGGCCGAGGCGCTTCTCTCGAACATCGGAGGAACCGCGACTCTTATCGGCGACCCGCCCAACATTATGATCGGTTCGGCGGCCGGTTTTTCTTTCAATGATTTTTTGATCCATTCTTTGCCGGTAGTGCTCCTCGTTTGGCTCGCGACAGTCATACTCTTTCGCGTGCTTTTCCGCAAGGATCTCAGCAAGGAACCAGAGCACGTGGAAAGGCTGATGGCAATGAACGAGTACGAGGCCATCAAAGAGCCGAGGACTTTGCGCAAACTTTTGGTGATTTTCAGTTTGGTCATTGCTCTATTTTTCCTCCACTCACTGCTCCATCTTGAAGCCGCGATGGTTGCGCTTATAGGTGCGGCGCTCGCGCTCATAGTGATCGCGCCGCAACACGACCCGCAAAAAACCATTGAAAAATGCGAGCTGTCCGTTCTGCTTTTCTTTGCTTCGCTTTTCGTCATCGTGGGCGGACTTGAACACGCCGGCGTGTTGGAACACGTGGCCAAACTCATCACTTCGGGCGCCGAGGGCAATCTCCTAATGACCGCGATAATCATTCTCTGGGCGGGCGCTTTGCTTTCCGCGATAGTCGATAACATTCCGCTTACCGTCGCCATGATACCGATAATTACGTATCTCGGAACGCAGGGCGTACCGGTTGACCTGCTGTGGTGGGCGCTCGTATTTGGAGTGGGATTGGGAGGAAACGGTTCGCCGATCGGCTCGACAGCGGGAGTAATTGTGGTCGCGAAATCAGAAAAAACCGAGCATCCAATAACGTTTATCGATTGGATCAAAAAGGGCGCGCCGGCCACCTTGCTCGGCCTCGTGATAGTGACCGTCGTCCTCGTTGTTGCCACGCCGTGGTTTATGAGCCATGGACAGCTTGGCATGGTAGAGACTGATCATGACGAAACGGCGAGGTTCATCGGACCGGTGGGGTATGACTAGGTTTTAGGTTGGAGATGTTAGGTTGGAGTGGCGCTTCGCGCCTTACGACGAACGGCCGGCGAGCTTTGCTCGCCGGCCGTTCGTCGTACTAGAACCTAGAACCTCTAACCTAAAACCTTCAAAAGCTATTAATAGCTTTTGAGCCTCCTCGCCTTCTCGTGTTGACGGATTTTTTCGAGCGCTTTGGCTTCAATTTGACGAATGCGTTCGCGCGTCACGCCGAATTCGCTGCCGACTTCTTCAAGCGTGTGGTAAGTGCCGTCAAGGAGTCCGTGACGCATCTCGAGAATTTTGCGCTCTTTTTCAGAAAGTGTGTCGAGGATTTCGGTGATTTGGTCGGTCAAGATACTGTGTGCCACTTCTTGGTCGGGCGCGACTATTTTGTCGTCGGCGATGAAATCGGAAAGGCGCGAACGGTCGTCATCGTCGCCAATCGGCAGTTCAAGCGAGATCGTGTCCTGGCTGATTTTTTCAATCTGATAAATTTTTTCGACTTCGACGCCCATTTCGGTCGCTATTTCTTCCGGCATCGGATCGCGGCCGAGGTCTTGCGCGAGACGGCGGCTAACTTGTTTGTACTTCGCCATCGTTTCCACCATGTGTACTGGTATGCGGATGGTGCGCGATTGGTCGGCAAGCGCGCGGGTAATGGCTTGGCGTATCCACCAAGTAGCGTAGGTTGAGAATTTGAAACCCTTGGTAAAATCAAATTTATCGACGGCCTTGAAAAGGCCGAGGTTACCCTCTTGAATGAGGTCAAGAAGCGTCAGGTCGGGTGACCGGCCGACATACTTCTTGGCAATAGAGACAACGAGGCGCAAGTTGGCGCGCGCCAAAAGATTGCGCGCTTCTTCATCGCCCTCAACAATGCGCTTCGCGAGCGCGCGCTCTTCAATAGCGGTTAAAAGCGGATACTGGCCGATCTCGCGCAAATACATCTGAATAGAATCGTAGCCGCTGTCATTGCGGCGATAGGCGTTTTTCTGCGCCAAAAGCTCGGCGCTCGGGTCGCCGCCTAACATACCGCCGCTTTGCAGCACGTCAATGTTGGCGGTCGCAAAGCGTTCGTAAAGCTCTTCGAGGAAAGGCAAATCCCTCTCCACCGTCGGAAACAGCTTCAAAATATCGTCAAAGGTGACGTAACCGCGGTCGCGGCCCATCTTCATAAGCTCGGCGGCGCGCAATTCTTGGTCTTTTCGCGCTTTGCTCAACTTGACCGGTTTCTTGACCGATCTTTTCTTGACGGCGGTTTTTTTCTTTATTACCTTCCTCCCCTTTTTAGCAATTGATTTGTTGGGCGCCTTTTTTGCAATTTTTCTGGTCGCCTTTTTGCTTGATTTTTTTACGACTTTTTTGGTCGTTTTTTTAGTCACTTTTTTCTTGGCTTTTTTACTAGCCATACGTGGGCACAACTATACATTATTATAAAAATAAGTAAATGCCATTTAGGCAGAACTGATCTCGCTCAGTTTTTGCTGCAGTTCCTTTATATTCAGCAGGCACTGGTTAATACTTTTTTCATCGCCCATTTGTTCCATGGCGAGAAGCGCGTCCTTTTCCCTGGCAATCGCCTCCCGCAACACAAGCCGGTGAAGCTCCTGCAACTTTTCGGAAAGTTCGGCCAGAAATTGCCGCTTTGTTTCTTCGCTAAGCGACTGTTCAATCATGAAGGTCAGTGCGCTTTCTTTTTCCGCGCCGATTCTCACTCTGACACTTTCGGGACTCTCCTTGACTATACTGCTAAACTCAAACGCCAATTTGTCTTTGTCGGGAAATTCGACAAAATCCAAAGCCACGGACAGGTACGACGTCAGGCTTTCTTTGCGCTTCATTGAATCTTTGCTTTTTGTGGCAAGCGACGTGTCGGCCGGCGCTCTGACTTCTCGGTTTTTCTTATCTTCCAAGCGAACCAAATCCAGTCTAATAGCGTCAGTCGTGGTCTTAAGAGCTTCCGCCACCACGCCGACAAAGTGATCGCGGTCAATTTGGCTTTCAATACGCAAAAGGTACGGCAAGACTTCATCACGCACACGGAGTTTGTATGCGCGTTCGTCCTTGGCTTCTTCTTTTAAAATACCAAGGAGGAATTCGATAACGTGTGTTGCTTTTCCTATCAATTTCTTCAACTCTTTGGGGTCTTTTGCCGCGATATCGGCCGGATCTTTGCCCCCTGCAAGCTTGGCGACCTTAAGGTCCACTCCGCGCGCAAGCATAAGCTCGGCCGCTCGCTTTACCGCCGCGATGCCGGCTTTATCCGAATCAAGCGCGAGGACCACGCGGTTTGAAAGGCGCTGAAGAAGCGAAACGTGATGCGGCGTCAGGGCCGTGCCGGACACGGCCACCGCGTTCGTGTAACCGGCTTGATGGGAGAGAACGACGTCAAATTGCCCCTCGACAATGAGTGAAAAATCATAATGCCTTATCCCCTCCTTGGCCTTATCGTAGCCGAACAGAATTTCGGATTTATTGAACAGTTCGGTCTCCGGACTGTTAACGTATTTTGGAGCTTCGCTGTCCTTAGCAAGAACGCGGCCGGAGAAGGCGACCACTCGTCCGGACGGATCAAAAATCGGAAACATGATGCGGTCTCGAAACACATCATAAGGCTGTTTGCCTTCTCCGGCCGCTTTCACCAAACCCGCGCGCATGAGTTCGCTGTCTTTAAAACCTTTTTGGAGCAGATGCTCTCTTGTGTGGCGCCAACCGCTCTTTGGCGGTCCTGGTACGTAACCAATTCTCCATTTCGCTATCGTTTCCGCTTTAACGCCGCGTTTTTTCAGATACTCTTCTGCCTCTTTATTTTTAGATAACTCCGCTTGGAAAAATTTTGCCGCTTCTTCCAGAATCGTGTACTGCGTGTCTCGTTCGCTTCGTTTCTTTGGATCTTCGGGTACCAGCTCCACGCCGGCTTTTTCCGCCAAAATTTTCAGCGCGCCCTTGAAATCCACGCCTTCCATCTTTTCGATAAAGGTAAAAATGTCTCCGCCCTGGGACGAAGAGAAGCAGTAGTACATACCGCGCTCCGGCGAAACGTAAAACGAAGGAGTCTTCTCGTTCGTGAACGGCGATTTGCCCTTCATATTTTTGCCCGCTTTGTGAAGCTCCACATACGGCGAAACCACATCAACGATAGATAATCTTTCCTTAATTTTTTGAACACTGTCAGTGGCCATATTTTAGTAAGTAGAAAGTGGATTAACTATTTTACACTTTTAGAGATGACTCACCCGATATTAACAGAAGTCTATATTTGTGCTACTTCCTGATGATATAGCAGCCCGAAACCAAGGAGAAGACTATGTTTCGGATTCTGATTGCCCTGCTCTTTCTTTTCAGCGCTCGCACAGTGTTGGCGCAGGAATTGATGCCTCGCACCGACTTCACGGTCAGCTCCTATTCGGAGCTTTCAGAGGTGAAATCGGAGATCTGGCTCAAGTACAACGAACGAAGGTCTGCTGCCTACGATGCGCGCCAGGAGGCGGAAACGGCCGCCTTCGAAGTGTATCGTGAGAAGCGGTTGGTCCTGCTCAACCACTTGAGGAAGGCGGACTGGAACAACTATGTCAAGTGGCTGGACGCCAAGGAGATCGGCGATTACGATCGTAGAAATGAACTTGAAAAAACGTACCGGCCATCAAATCGTGCAACACAAAAGGCCGGCGCGTAGCGCCGGCCTTTTGTGTTTGATTTAACAATTAGTTATTCTCTTCAGAGACCTGCTTTATCATTTCTTCTTTGCTTGAGCCCTTAAAACCGGTTCCGGCAGGAATCAAGCGACCGATGATGACATTCTCCATGAGGCCGGCGAGTTTATCCTCGCTTCCCTTCACCGCAGCGTTTATAAGCACGCGCGTGGTGTTTTGGAAGGACGCCGCCGAAAGGAAGCTCTTGCGAGACAATGAAGTTTCAGTGATGCCAAGGATGAGCTTTTCAGCCTTGGCCGGCTCTCCTCCAGCTTTTTTAACCTTTTCGTTGGTTTCCACGAACATCCACTCCTCGACAACATCGCCGATAGTGAAATGAGTATCGCCTGAAGCGGTAATTTTCACGCGGCTCATCATCTGCTTCACGATAAGCTCAATGTGCTTGCGCGCGATGGTCACGCCTTGGAGTTCGTAAATCTTGTTGATTTCCGAAATGATGTAATCTTGAGTGAGCTCGCGACCGCCGTATTTGAACAAGTCAGGCAAGTGGGCTGAACCATCGGTCATCAATTGACCGGCTTTCACGTTTTCACCGACAGCAACGGTAACGACGCGGCGGTAGCTGACTTCATATTCAAGATTGTCACTTGTTTTCTTGGCGTATTTGGCTCCCTTCTCCGGAGTAACGACGATGACTTTATCGCGGCCTTCGCGGCGAATATCGGTCACTACGCCGTCAGTCTTCGAAACCACCGCCGGAATTTTTGGCTGACGCTTTTCAAACACCTCCTCGACGCGCGGAAGACCTTGAGTCACGTCGCCGCCCACTTGCGCGGCGCCTCCCGAGTGCTTGGTGTTCATGGTTAGCTGGGTGCCCGGCTCGCCGATCGCTTGCGCGGCCACGGTACCGACCGCCTCGCCGATATCGACAAGTTCATTCGTAGTGAGGTCAATTCCGTAACACTGCTGACAAACGCCGCGTAGAGTCGCGCAAGTCATAGGACTGCGCACGACGACCGATTCGCAGCTTGAATTTTCAAGCGCGACGGCGTCGCGGCGCGAAAGCATATGGCCTTTCTTGAAAAGCACATTGCCTTCCTTGTCAATGGCATCTTCAGCCAGTACGCGGCCTTTGATAGCTTTTGAAAAAGCGATGGCGATACCGGAAGCCGATACGCGGCTGATCTTCGTGCCGTGCTTCGTCTTGCAGTCGTTTTCAGTGACGATGGCATCTTGCGCCACGACGAAGAGGCGGCGCGTGAGGTAACCAGCCTTGGCGGTCTGTAGCGCGGTGTCGGCAAGGCCTTTGCGCGAACCGTGAGTGGTGTTGAAGT
>CAYZRD010000001.1:0-9628 GCA_964480015.1 uncultured Candidatus Saccharibacteria bacterium | reverse complement strand
TTGAAGTATTCTATCGGAGTCATTCCTTCTTTCATGGAGGAGAGGACCGGGAATTCAAGCGTCTCGCCTCTCGTGTTAACAATGAGACCCTTCATGCCGGCCATCTGGGCGATTTGTCCGAGGGAACCGCGGGCGCCAGATTTCCACATTTCGTAAGCCGAACCGTGCTCGTCGAGCGTCTCCGGCAAAATGCTTTCAAGCTCGCCTTTGGCCTTGTGCCAAACTTCGACGATCATGCGGCGGCGTTCGTCGCGAGAGATAAGACCCTCGTCGAAGTGTTCAATGATCACGCGCTCGGCGGCGCGGGCCTTCTCGATAATGTCGCTTTTCTGCGCCGGTACTAGTACGTCGTCAATTCCCCAAGTGGTTCCGGAAACGGTGGCGTATTTGAAGCCAAACTTCTTCAGCTTGTCCACGATCGGCGGCACGGCGTCGGTGCCGCGGTCATCAATGATATCGATGATGATATTAAAGAGGGTTTTTTGCACCACAATATCGTTGATAAATGGATGGTCGCTCGGAAGCACGCTGTTAAAAAGCAAGCGTCCAACCGAAGTCTCAAAAATCTTATTCTCAAACTGCGCGTACTTTGGGGTGTCTGTAGCAAGCACCTTTATTTTGGCGCGAAAATCGATAAGGCCGTAATCGTGGGCGTTGATGGCGTCGTTCGGAGAAGCAAAGAATTTGCCCTCACCCTTGGCGCCGTCAATAATTTTGGTCATCCAATAAGCGCCGAGCGCCATGTCGAGCAGTTTTTCCGACACCACCGGTTCCGAAGATCCGGGCTTCAGAATATTTTTGTTGGCCGAAATAATGTTTTTGGCTTCGAGTTGGGCTTCTTCCGAAAGCGGCACGTGCACGGCCATCTGGTCGCCGTCGAAGTCAGCGTTAAAAGCGCGACAAACAAGCGGGTGGACTTGTATGGCGTTGCCTTCAATCAGCACCGGACGGAAGGCCTGAATACCTTGGCGGTGAAGCGTCGGCGCGCGGTTAAGAAGCACGTGCTTGCCGCGAATGATGTTCTCAAGTATCGCCCAAACTTCCGGCACCCCGTCTTCAATGAGGCGTCCGGCGCCGCGAATGTTATACGCAAGCTCTTGCTTCAGTAGTTCGGAAATGACAAACGGACGGAAAAGCTCGAGCGCCATGTGTTTGGGGAGACCGCATTCGTCAAGCGCGAGTTCCGGACCGATGACGATAACCGAGCGGCCGGAATAATCGACGCGCTTACCCAAGAGATTTTGGCGGAAGTAACCCTGTTTTGATTTCAGGTAATCGGAAAGCGATTTAAGCGGGCGGCGCTGCGCCTGGCTCATGGCCGAATAAGCGCTGTTTCCGTGACGGATAGAGTTGTCTATGAGGGCGTCAACCGCTTCCTGCAAAATACGCTTCTCGTTGCGGAGAATAACGTCGGGCGCCATGATGTCGATGAGTTTCTTCAAACGATTGTTGCGGTTGATGACGCGGCGGTAGAGGTCGTTGAGGTCGCTTGATGCGTGGCGTCCGCCTTCAAGAGCAACCATCGGGCGGAGCGCCGGCGGAATGACCGGGATGCGGGTTAGGAACATCCACTCCGGACGCACACTGGCGTGGAGCATACCGCGAATAAGCGAGAGGCGCTTGTCCAGCTTGGCCCGTTCAGCCGCGCCGGCTTTTTCGCGCTCCTCCTCGAGTTTGTTGCGGAGAGCTTCAAGGTCCACTTTTTTGAACAATTCGTAGACGCTTTCGGCGCCGATTTTGGCCTCGAAGAGCGTTCCGTACTTGATCGAGTATTTGTGAAAATTATTTTCATCAAGCACCATGCCTTCGAAGAGACTGTCGATCTCGCGCTTGGTCTCTTCCATGCGGCTTTTCAGTTCCGCTCTGGCTTCGTCGTTCTTGAGTTCCTTGAGTTTGGTTTTATATTCGGTGGCCAGTTCGGAAAGCAAACGCGCGCGTTCGGCCTCGGAAACTTTGGTCACGATATAACCGGCGAAGTAGATCACCTTCTCAATGTCGGCGGCCGGAATGCCGAGAATAAGAGCGATGCGCGACGGCACGCCGCGGAGGAACCAAATGTGGGAAACCGGAACGCAAAGCTCAATATGACCCATGCGTTCACGGCGCACTATAGCGCGGGTAACTTCAACTCCGCACTTCTCGCAAGTAATGCCCTTGTAGCGAATACCGCGATACTTCTTGCAGGAACACTCGTAGTCCTCAACCGGACCGAAAATGCGTTCATCGAAGAGGCCGTGCTTTTCCGGACGCTGGGTGCGGTAGTTGATGGTTTCGGGCTTGGTGACTTCGCCGTGCGACCACTCAAGAATGCGCTCGGGACTGGCGAGTTTGAGACTCACTTCGGAGAATGGCTGCGGAGCGCGAGGGCGTCGCGGCGCGAATCCGCGGCTTCGTACTTCGTTTTTTGTTTCTGTTTCCATATGAGTGAGTTAATTAATTGGTTTCCTCTTCACGAGAGCGAGTAAGGTTGACGTCGAGCGCCAGGCCGCGCAGTTGATTGACAAGCACGTTAAACGCGGCCGGCGTGTGCGGATGGCTGATGCGCTCGCCGCGCACGATGGCGTCAAAAGCCGCGCTTCTGCCCACGATGTCGTCGGACTTGATGGTCAGCATCTCGCGAAGTGTGTAAGCCGCGCCGTAACCAAGAAGCGCCCACACTTCCATTTCGCCGAAACGCTGGCCTCCGACTTGCGCCTTACCTCCAAGCGGCTGCTGTGTGATAAGCGAGTACGGGCCGATGGAACGCATATGAATTTTGTCCTCGACCATGTGGTGGAGTTTCAAAATATACATGTAGCCGACGGCGGTTTTCTTGGCGAATTCTTCGCCGGTGCGGCCGTCGCGAAGCTGGAGCTTGCCGTCTTCCGGCAAGCCGGCGGCGCGAAGCTCGGCTTTTACATCCTCTTCGGTAGTGCCGGAAAATGGCGGCACAATGGCTTGATAGCCGAGAGTATTGGCGGCCATGCCAAGGTGAAGCTCGAGAATTTGTCCGAGGTTCATACGCGACGGCACGCCAAGCGGCGTGAGGAGAATGTCAACCGGACGGCCGTCTTCGGTAAATGGCATATCCTCTTCCGGCAAAATGCGGGAAATAACACCCTTGTTGCCGTGGCGTCCGGCGAGCTTATCACCCACTGAAACGTTGCGGACTTGCGCTACCGTGACATGAATACGCTTGATGACGCCGCTTTCAAGCTGGTCGCCCTGCTCGCGCGAGAACACTTTGACTCCGATAACGCGGCCACGCTTGCCGGCTTCGAGACGAAGCGAAGTATCTTTCACATCTTTGGCTTTTTCGCCGAAGATGGAACGAAGAAGGCGCTCTTCCGGAGTCAGTTGGGTTTCGCCTTTTGGCGTCACTTTGCCGACGAGAATATCGCCCGGACGGACTTCCGCGCCAATACGGATAATGCCGTTTTCATCAAGGTTGCGGAGTTTCATCTCCGACACGTTCGGAATATCCGGCGTCGTGACCTCGGGACCGAGCTTGGTGTCGCGGACGGCGGCCTCGAATTCCTCAATGTGAATGGTGGTAAATTTGCTGTCTTTTACCAGCCGCTCGGAAATGATAATGGCGTCTTCGTAGTTGGCGCCGCTCCAGCTCATGAAGGCAACCAGAGCGTTTTGGCCGACAGCAATCTGACCGTTCTCGGTAGAGGATGTGTCAGCCAAAAGCTCCCCGCGTTTTACTTTATCGCCAACCGTTACCGCTGGACGATGATAGAAAGCGGAGAAGTCGTTGGTCCGTTCAAAGCTGTGAAGCTGATATTCGTGTTTCTTGCCGTCTTTGTTTTTCACCACTATGTGTTTGGCGTCGCAAGCGATAACTTCCCCGGCTTCACGGGCAAGAATCACGCGGCCGGTATCGGAAGCGGCCATATTTTCGACGCCGGTTGCAACCAGCGGAGCTTCCGGTATTACGCAAGGAGTTGCTTGCTTCTGCATATTTGATCCCATGAGCGTGCGGTTGGCGTCGTCGTGGTTGAGGAACGGAATCATCGAAGTCGCCACGGAAAATCCTTGGTTGGTGGCAACATCGATATAATCGATGTCCTTAGCGCTGGCCGTGCGCGGTTCGCCATGCTTTCTGGCTTCCACGAATTCATCTTTAATGCGACCTTTATCATCAACTTCGATAGCGGCGTGGGCGATGGTGAAGTTCTCCTCCTCGTGGGCGTTTAGATAAACAATCTCGCCGGTGACGACACCCTTTTCGACTTTGGCGTACGGAGTTTCAATGATGCCGAAGCGGTTGACCTTGGCGTACATGGAAAGACGCAAAATGAGGCCGATGTTCGGGCCTTCCGGAGTGTGGATCGGGCAAAGGCGTCCGTAGTGAGAGGGGTGCACGTCGCGGACTTCGAAACTGGCGCGCTCGCGGGTGAGGCCGCCCGGACCGAGCGCGGAAAGCGTACGCAAGCCTTCAAGTTCCGCCAAAATATTCTGTTGCGGCATAAACTGCGAAAGCTGGTTGGTGGTGAAAAATTCTTTAATGGCGGCCTGAAGCGGGCGCGGGTTGATTATCTGGATTGGAAGCGAAGTCTCGGCTTCGATGGTGGACATACGGTCCTGAATGTTTCGCTTCATGCGTGTCATGCCGACGCGCACTCGTTGTTGCAGCATCTCGCCGAAATAACGTACGCGGCGAAAACCAAGGTGGTCAATGTCGTCGGGCAAAGCTCCCGGAGTGTGGTTTTGTTCGATAATGTGCGCGAGGATAATGCGCAGGTCTTCAAGAGACACCGTACGCTCATCAGTAGCTTTCTTATCAGTGGCGCGGCCGAAACGCTCATTGAAGTGATGGCGGCCGATCTCGGAAAGGTCGTAGCGCTCTTTAGCAAAAATGGAGTCAACGAAATCGCGAGCGTTTTCGACGGTCGCCAGATCGCCGTCGCGGAGTCGCTTGTAGATTTCAATATATGAATCGTCGGTCGTCTTGGCCGGGTCTTTCGCGAGCGTGGCTTTGAGGTATTCTTCGCCTCGCTCGACGCCCCTAAGAAGTCCGAGCATTTCTTTTTCTCCCTCCGCGCCGAGAACGCGAAGTAGCGAAGTAATCGGAAATTTCTTTTTGCGGTCGATTTTGACGTAAATACAGCCGTCGTGTTCGCTCTCAATTTCTACCCAGGCGCCGCGTGCCGGAATTATCTTGGCGCCAAAATACGTGCGGCCTTTCTGCTCGCTCGCGGTGAAGAAGATGCCGTAACTGCGCGCGAGCTGCGGAACGATAACGCGCTCGACGCCGTTAATGATGAAGGTGCCGTGCTCGGTCATTACCGGAATGTCGGAAAGGAAAATTTCCTGGTCTTTTTCGCTCTCGAAGGTTTTGTTCTTCAGCACGATGTTGGCGCGAAGCGGAGCGTCGTAAGTGAGTTTGTTCTCCTTGGCGAATTCCGGCGTGCACTTAGGAGCGCCAAGTTCGTACTTCTTGAACTGAAGTTCAAACTTTTTTTCCGAGTAGTCGGAGATGGGAGAAAATTCCTTAAAGATATCCTTAAGGCCTTCCTCTACAAACCACCGGTACGAGAGAAGTTGCGGCTCAATGAGGTTCGGAAGCGGAACCAACGGTTCGCGGAATTTGGAAAAGACTTTCTTCGGCAGTTGGCCTACCGGAGTACCGCTTTTTAGAGCATCGTTTAGTTTGGCGTCCATATTTTAGTAAGTAGATTATTAGTTCGTAATAAGTAGTGAGCCTCGCACCTTCTTTGTGCGGCGGCGAAGCCGCCGCACAAACCCGCAAACCCGGTACCAGAGCAAAGCTCGGTACGGGACAAGCACGAAAAACAGACGCACAGAGCGCCCTTTCCCGGTCTATTCACGGTTATTTTATTAAAATTTGCATCACTTGAACGTGATAGCGCGTTCCCGGCGCGCTGTCCGCCCAACCCACCCTTGAGGAGTTCTCCCGTAACTCAATCCGCCTTAAGTTGCGTTGTGCCGGAGATTCTAGCAGATTGACATAAAAGGTCAAGTGTATTATTTGACAATGTGTTTTAAAAAGCGATATTTTTCTATTTTTTTATGGTCACCCTCGACAAGCACTTTAGGGACTCTATAACTTTTGCCTTTGTAAACCAAATCTTCCGGACGCGTGTACGATTCACCGGAGGTGGCGCGTTTATCTTCAAGCGATTCTAGAGTGCCAAGCACTCCGGGGATTTCGCGCGCGACGGCGTCAATTATCGTGAGTGCCGGTAGTTCCCCGCCGGTTAAAACGTAATCGCCGACCGAAACTTCTTCGGCTTTCAAAATTTTTTTAACCCGCGCGTCGATGCCTTCATAACGCCCGCTGATAAGTACAAGATGTTCGTACTTGGATAATTTCTTCGCCATTTTCTGATCAAACTTTTTCCCGCGCGGAGACATCAGCAAAGTTTTTACTTTTTTTCTAATGATGGACATCCGATGTCCATCATTTTTGATTTTGCGGCCCACTGCCCTTTCCCACGCTTTTAGAATCGGCTCAGCTTTCATGACCATGCCAGGTCCGCCGCCATACGGTCTATCGTCCACCTTGTGATGTTTATCGGTCGTGAAGTCGCGCGGATTGTAGTAATTCACTGTAATTTTCTTCCCGCGCACCTTTGCACCTTTACCCTTTTCAGTTTTCTGCGCGCGCCCGAGAACCGAGGCGTCCGTGTACGCTTTGCAAACTTCGGGGAAAATCGTAATCAGGTGAAAGTACATAATATTAGTATGTGGTATATGGTAGATAGAATATAGGGAGAGCGGCGCCATTAGCGCCGCTCTTTCTCACGCTAAGCGTGCCTATATACAATATACTATCCCCTATATACTAAATCTTTAGGTCATCGATGGCCTGGTCTAGACTTTTCGGTTCGGCCGGAATTTCATTTCCCCCATTAGGCTCCATCGCGGCGGCCATTTCGCGGCTCACGCGGCCGCCTTCCGGTTCATTGATCTTGAGGTTAACGCGAGCGTCATGCTTCATGCCGACAACGCGAAGCAGAGTGCGAATGGCTTTGGCGGTGTTGCCGCTTCTACCAATTATCTTCCCCATGTCTTCGGCGTGGACATCAAGAGTGAGCAATACTCCCATCTCGTCTACCGTGCGGTTCGTCTTAACTGATTCGGGATGATCGACCAGTGATTTTACTAGCGTCTCCAGAAATTGCTGATCTTCGTTCATATCAATATTTATGAGAACAATAATCTAAGAGCCATTTATTGATGGCTCGTTACTATAATGTTAGCAAGCGATTGCAAAAGTGCAATGATGCGCTTTGTACTACTTAGCTTCTGTTGAAGTTTCAGCGGAAACTTCAGGCGTTCCGGCTTCGTCGGCTTTTGGCTCCTCTGCCTTCACTTCTTCAGCTTGGGGCTCTTCAGCCACGGCCGGTGCGTCTGCGGGAGCTTCGGCCGGAGTTGATTCTCCGCCTGCCGGCGCCTCTGCTGAAAGAGCCGCTTCTGCGCCCTCGACCTCCTCACTCTTAATAGGTGATTTCTTAGGCAAAACGTTGATTTTCTTCCCTTCAATAATCTTCTTGTCCACCAGCATATTGTAGAGAGTGTCGGAGGGTTGCACGCCTTTGGAGAGCCATTCTTTGGCCTTAGCGGCGTCAATCTGGAATTGGCTAAGTTTCGGGTTGTATGAACCAAGGAGATCAACGTGTTTGCCGCTTTTAGGGCCGGTACGCTTATCGGCAACAACAATACGATATGAAGGATCGTTTTTGCGCCCGACTCTTTGCAGTCTCATCATCAGCATAAATTGTGCGACAAGAGTATCAAAAAAAGCTTGTTTGTCAATAAAAAAGTGGACCTAGCATGCAAGCATGTTTCGGCCCAAGGGCGAGACCGGAGGTCGGGTACCGCGCGGGGCGGTTCAGGTTCCCGCGCGGAAACCGGTCTCACAGACCTAATTTACCATAAATTACTTGAATGGTATATTCTCTTACGAACTGCTATACTCCGGCCGATATGTCAAATCTTTATGAAGGCGTGATTATGATCCGTGGCAAGGGCACGGGTTTTGTATCCGTACCTGAACATAAAGAAGATATTGTTATCGCACCGGAAAATCTGAACTTCGCGCTAGACGGCGACTTGGTGGAAATTGCCCTCCTTCCTGAAGTTAAAGGGGAACGTCGCGAAGGCAAGGTGGTCCGTGTGCTCGAGCCAGTGCATAGCGAGTTTATCGGAGTGATTAAAGAAAGAGTCATTGAGGGCGAGCCGCAGTTTTATTTCCTTTCCGATAATCGCCGTATTCATGTGCGACTGATACTACCAGAAGCATCCTCAAACGACCTTGGGCAAAAAGTAGTTGCCAAAATAAAAAGCTGGAGCCAACCACACCTTGATCCTGTCGGTGAAATCGTGGAAACGCTCGGACGCGCCGGAGACCACGAGACCGAGATGCAGGCGATAATTCGCGGCGGCGGCTTCTCGCAAAACTTTCCCGAGATAGTGGCCAAAGCAGCGCGGGATCTTTATGAGAATAAGGATGCGATATTCGCCGCCGCCGCGAAGGACCCTAAGCGCCGCGATATGCGAGACGCCGTCACCTTCACTATTGACCCGGTTGACGCCAAAGACTTTGACGACGCGCTTTCTCTTCGCGCGCTTCCTAACGGAAGCTACGAGATTGGCGTACATATCGCCGACGTGTCTCATTACGTCGAGGACGGCAGCGTGATTGATGAAGAAGCCAGGGAACGCGGCACTTCTATTTATCTTGTTGATCGCGTGATTCCCATGCTCCCGGAGGTGCTTTCAAACGACCTCTGTTCCCTTCGTCCCAACGAAGACCGACTCGCCTTTTCCGCTGTATTTGAAATCGATAAGGATGCCAAAGTACAGAAGGAATGGTACGGACAAAGCATTATCCACTCGAACAAGCGCTTCAGTTACGAAGAGGCGCAAGACGTGCTTGATAAGAAAGACGGCCCGCATCTAGACGAACTCGCAAAACTTATGGAACTTTCGCGAAAAATCCGCAAACGCCGTTATCAATCCGGCGCCATCGCTTTTGAACAGCCGGAGGTGAAATTCGAATTAGATGAAAAGGGCAAACCCATCCGCGTGTACGCCAAGGTGCGCACCGAAACCATGCTAATGATTGAGGACTTCATGCTTCTTGCCAATCGTTCGGTAGCGGCTTACATATACAAGTTGTGTAAAGACAAGGGCAAAGACGCGGCATTTGTGTATCGCGTCCATGACGTGCCAGATCCGGAAAAAATTGAGGAACTCTCACTCTTTATTCACGCGCTTGGTTATGAATTTAAAACTCACAAAGGCGTCGTGAAGCCGACCGATATCAATAAACTTTTGAAAGAAGTCGAGGGCAAGCCGGAAGAAAATTTAATCAAAACCGCGACCATTCGTTCAATGGCGAAGGCCGTTTATTCGACCAAAAACATCGGCCACTACGGACTGGCTTTCAAATACTACACACACTTTACTTCCCCGATCCGCCGTTATCCCGACCTCATGGCACACCGCCTGCTTCGCCGACATCTTGATGGCTCCAACATCGGCGCGCAAGAGATGGCCAAGTTTGAAAAGCTTTCAGTGCAGTCTTCGGAGCGCGAGCTCGAAGCCGTGCGCGCTGAACGCGACAGCATCAAATTCAAACAAGTGGAATTCATGGCGCCTCATGTTGGCAAGA